>JAYEFR010000068.1:0-3792 GCA_034716155.1 Thermodesulfobacteriota bacterium | reverse complement strand
ATATTCCCTTCAATAACCCGCAAACTTGGTCTCGATACAAATTCTCCGCTAGCGCTCCGAATTCACTCGACCGGCGTTTGCTCTATGAAAGTGTAACCTTAATTTCCTTTCCATATGAACCATCCCAGAAAACGAAACCGTTTCTCGTACAGCGTACAGGCCTTTATTGACTCGGGGGTTCTTCTGCTTGTTCATTTTCCAAATAAGGTAATTCCGGCACATCAGTCTGCGACTCCATTGCATAAGGAAGCTTGGCCGGGACGGGGATACTATACACATCTAATAAATATTGTAGTGTAGCCGCATCCGTAGTCGTTATAGATTCATCACCAGCTGCCCTGAGTGCCAAAGTGAGTCTCGCACCAGTAGCAAGCAAATAGTTAAGAGTGACTGCCTCTTGAGGAGTCACAATCAAAGTTATCACATCTGGGGGTTCGGGTGGTGGTACTTGTTCCTGCTCGCCAGATTCATCCCCTTGTTGTTGAAAAACATCCTCAGATGCTTGTTCATCTTCACCTTCGCCCGAAGTGCCTGCAACTTTTTGTTTTTCTTCTTCTGCTTTTTCTTCTTCAGGAAGCGTGAAATCGCCAATTTGCAGCACTTCTGCACTATAGAGGACAATCTGAGTTACCAAACGCACTCGTTGCTGCTCTGATGGAACAATGTACGTTAGTTCATTCAGAATCGGGTCTAACTCAGTACGCCCCTGAAACCCTGTCGGCGACCCAACTTGAATCGTTATCGTAGAATCACCTGTCTCTGCATTTGTAACTGTGCCAGCCACAGTACTAACCTGATTCGGAAGAGCAGATTGAAACTCGCTATCTATATCCACAAACGGCATTGAAACAATTACACTGACTTTATCCCCCTGACGAGGAGCATAAGATACACTAGACAATCTATCAATAGGAATCGAGACAGCTACATTTCCACTCTTTATAGACAGCGCAGCCAAAGACCCTATAGAAGAAAGCTGATCCGCAGTGTCCACAAGCATGCCGAACGTGACCGGAATACCAGGGACTAAGTTGAACTTCGCCTGCCGACCAACCACTGCGGCCATTTCGTGGAACATTTCCCCAAAGAATGTGTCCTGGGGTAACTCAACTATTTTCAACATGTCTTCTCTCAGCTTTGCCCCACGAGGCACCGCCTGAGCAATCATAACCACATCTACCATAGTTATAACTGGTGTTGGTTCAATGGCTTCAGTAGCGGTATCAACTGCCTCCGGCTTATTTATAACCCGTTGCCACACCACAAAGGCAGCAACTAAACCCAAGATAAGAATGAAAGCTAAGTAGAAAAAAATTCGTCCTCGACGCATAATAGCCTCCCAATCTGTTTGGCTAGATTTGTTAAATTGATACTATCATCCAACTAATCCCCATTACTCATAATTACTCATACGATGATTACTAGTATTTACTTTATGGAAAAAACATATCTATAGTCTACCTGATAATGAAAATATTTTCCACCCCTATGTAGAAGTCGGCATGTAGCTCAACCTCTTTCTAATGGATTACCATGTTAGTCAATATGCACCCCTAGTAATTCGTCTCATTATTAGATAACGCCCCTTCTAAACCAAATAAAGCCCCACCCTTGAAAGGGCAGAGCTTTATCTGTGTAGGTTACAAACCATTAGATATTGGTAATAACATTGCTGAAGACATTACCAATGGCGGGGCCTAGCAGAGCAAGAATAACAATCACGACAACAGCTACTAAAACAAGAATCAACGCATACTCAACAAGACCTTGGCCCTTTTCTTTCGGTGCAAATAACATTTTTATACCTCCTTTTTATAAAATTCGCTTTGAATTTCAAAGCTGTCTACATTATATACAAACTTGGGCAACTTTTCAATACCGAGTCCTTACGAATCTGCAAATACTGCTTGACTCGAAATATCTAATGGAACTTGAAAAACAATATACCCCCCTTGTCCTGGCTCGCTATCCACGTCCATGTATCCACCCAGCATCTTAATGCGGTCTCTTATCGCCTTTATCGATAAACCACTGCTCTTGAAAATCGTATCATCATCGAAACCTTTCCCGTTATCAGTAACAGAAACTTTGACATTAGCATCCCCAATATCCACTCGAACTTTCATTTGAGTTGCTTGGCCTTGATTTTGAGCAAAAACCAACAACTCTTGAATAGATCGAAAAACAATTACTTCAATATAAGACTCAAAACGACGCTCTACACCTGTTATATCCAGATTGATCTGAGTCTCCGTCCGCTGCTTGAATGATTCGACATATCTCTTCAATGTTGGTACTAAACCCAAATCATCCAACATCATAGGTCGAAGCTCGAAAACGAAGTTCCTCACCTGTTGAAACGCAGAGTTAGCTGACTTCTTCAAATCTATCAATTCTGATCTAGCTCTGTCTATATTATCATCGTTAAAACAACGCATGACTATCTCGGCTTGAAGAATGAAATTTGAAAGTGCTTGAGCTGGCCCATCGTGCATTTGCCTAGAAAGTCGTTGCCGTTCTGCTTCCTGTGACTGAATAGACGCCTCGATAACATTAAATGCATCTTTATTAGCTGCCGTCGCTTGATCCAGATCTCCATTTTCGAGCAATCGAGCAATACTTTCTAATGAATCTTTGTGCGCTTGCAAATGTTTTTTATCACTTTGAAGCTTGTCCACTTGCCCACGCATCACAAACAAACGTTGCTGTGCACCCAAGGCAGCATCATAAATCGAACGTACTTCCTTCAATGACATCGCATCCAGACGATTCTGATCTTGCTGAAGACGTGTAGTAATAGAAGTATTCCGTTTGACCAACCTGCTTACTTCTGCTTGGCTCTGCTTCAATTTCATATTGATGTCTTGCAACGCGCGTTGCAATTCATCAAGTTCTGTCATCAAATCATCTCGCAACGGTCCCCAATGATTTGCATCAGATTGAGGCTGATCTTCGAATCCCATCTTTATCTCTCCTAGGCATCTTCATCCGCTGCATCTGTGCCTTGGTCATAAATGCGAAACCAACCACGCCGCAGCGCGTAAACCGTCGCCTGTGTACGATCATCGACTCGCAACTTGCGCAAAACCGACGTGACATGATTTTTCACTGTCTGGTAACTTATCCCTAACAATGCAGCAATTTCTTTATTACTCATTCCTTGACTAACATAAGACAATACTTCCATCTCGCGGGGAGAAAGTGGATGTAACGGCTCGCCAGGATCACTATCGAAGCCTAGAGCTTCTTCAATATATTTCTTTAACCATTGATCTAACTCTCGCTCTTCTAATACACCTCCTCCAACAACAAGCTTTCCAGCCACAACGTGCCGGATTATCTCTACCAAGTCTTCAGGTCTAATCTGTTTTGGACAATATGCCGCTGCCCCTAACCTCATAGCATGAACAACCTGTTCTGCATCATCATAGGCTGTTACAAGTATGACGCGGGTCGGCATACCTTTTGAACGAATAGAACGCGTCACTTGGAGCCCATTCATCCCCGGTAGATTCACATCCAAAATCACGACATCGGGCTGAAGCTCTTGAATCATAGTCAAAGCATCGTCTCCATTAGAGGCTTCCCCTATAACATCTAAATCATGCTCGAAGGAAACGGAATCCACTACACCTTGACGAAACAAGGGATGGTCATCGACAATCATAACTGAAATATCGTTCATAATAACATCTCTCGTATCTTCTTAAAATCCTGTGGAGAAGTTGAACTTTTTCGAACATTTGCATCGATTTCATCTGCTACAGGTAAAAGTTCAACTTCTTGAATTTC
>JAYEFR010000067.1:0-19169 GCA_034716155.1 Thermodesulfobacteriota bacterium | reverse complement strand
TTTTGGGTTTTGTGTGTTGGGTGATTTAAAATAGTCGAGAGTCGTGAGTCGAGAGTCGAAAAGGCAAAAGACAAGAGATAAAAGATGACGGTTTTGCAAAAAGGCCAGTATACCCCTTAACCGTCATTCTGGTGGAAGCCGGAATCCAGTCTTTTCAAGTAGTTGCAGATCATCTGGACTCCTCCCGGACTCGGTTCGGGATTTACCGGAGTGACGACTTTTTACGAATCCAGCATATCTAATATCTTGAAATAACTCGGCGGGAATGGATATGTATCCCCCATCAAAGGGGTCCTGGGTAATTTAGAATTGGATTTCTCAACATATCTAAGCCCCTCAATCAAATCTTCAAGTTTCTGTGCTGGAAGACTGAGGATGAATTCGTCATCTCCTGCCAACGCTATATATCGATCACCCCGGCACGGTATGGCGACCTGATAATCCCCGCTCTTTATTGCTGTCACTACAGAGTACACACAGGCTGCATGGCTGGACAAACTGCATTTAAGATCATGGCCATGCATGTATTCTCTGCCTAAAAGCAGTAGACTTATCTGTTCTGAATTGCAGTAGATCATAACCAAATCGGGTTCAAAGTTGGCTGTTGTCAGCGGAGCTGATACTACGCCTGTGTATTTGCCGACTTCCAAACGAGGAAAATCGCTCGCATAATTTTTACCTGCCTCCAGATCCTTGACATCCTCTGGAAAACGATTATTGCCTTCAAGAAAGGACTTCGGGGGTTGTGCAAAACCATAGCCCACGATTGGTTCAAAGCAAATCATGTCCTCTTTAAACATTGCGATCGGCCAGCCCTCCCTGCGCGACAAGGCATAGCCCTGGCAAAGCGGCATCCGGTGACCGAGATCTTTAAGCGGCCTGAAGGCCCCTTCCGGGGTATCTGCTTCACTGCCCAGTAATTTTATTGCTAAAGGGAAGGTTTTTAGTCGTATTCGTCTTTCAAGCTCCTCCCCATATTCATGTAAGATATTAAATTTGTCCATCATCCCCTCCCTTTTAAAAAAGGCTACATCAGAATTACTTTCTCAGTGCCTGTTTAGCTTTCCTTTGCAAATGCCCCGACGAGATTGAAAAATTCCTTGGAGAACACCATAATTGTCTGGTTCCTGTTTTCCAGATTTATGGCTGCATCTAAAGATGGGGCATCGATGTTCTGGTCCAGGACCCTCTTTGTGAGTTTGAGGCCGCCTGTACTCTTGGCAAGCATCATCCTGGCGTATGAGATTGCCGTCTCGATAAGCTCTTCTTTAGGAACAACCTTGCTTACAAGGCCGATTTTCTCAGCCTCATCAGCCCACACCTTCCTGCCGGTATAGAGGATATCCGATGTTCTGGATAGACCAACCAGGCGCGGGAGAAGGTATGAGGAACCTAACTCCCCTCCGGAAAGGCCGATGTTTATAAATGAAGCAACGAAATAGGCCTTGGGACAAGCAAGGCGTATGTCACTGGCCAGGGCCATGCAGAATCCACCACCGGCAGCCGGGCCGTTTACGGCTGCTATTACGGGCTGGGGTATCTTTCTCAGTCCCAAGATTAATGAGGCGTATCTCTCCTGGACCGCATGGATGAATGTCTCCGGGTTGGAAAAGGCATCAGAATCCTTGTACGTAACAGCATCCTTGATGTCAGCCCCAGCGGAAAAACCACGTCCTTTTCCAGTAATAATAAGTACGCGTATGGAATCATCGGTGGATAAACCCTTGAAGAGGTCATCAAAGTCCTCGATCATCTCAATATTGGTGGCGTTAAGTTGCTCAGGCCGGTTCATTGTCACGATGCCCACCCCATCCTCTGTTTTCTGAAAGATAAGGGTGTTGAATTCCTTCATATCACTTATCATACGTGTCCTTCCCTCTTTTTCTTATCCGTTTCCCTGAGTTCACGCCTCAGGATCTTGCCAATAGCACTCTTGGGGAGCTCATCGATAAACTCTATCGCCTTAGGGACTTTGTAGGCTGCAAGCTTGTCATTTAGATATTGGATTACTTCTTCTTCTGTAAGGGTCTCTCCGGGTTTTACCACAACGTATGCCTTGACGGTCTCGCCTCGATACTCGTCTGGGATACCGATGGCGCACGCCTCTAAGATTTTAGGATGAGAAAAGAGAATATCATCTATCTCGATTGGATAGATATTAAAACCGCTTGCCACGATAAGATCCTTTTTCCTATCTGAAATGGTCAAGTATCCATCCTCGTCAAGGAACCCGATATCACCGATATAAAACCAGCCGTCTCTTATCGTCGCTGCCGTTTCTTCGGGTTTTTTGTAATAACCCTTCATAATCTGGGGGCCTTTTATACAGATCTCGCCCTCTTTTCCTTGCTCTAATTCCTGGGTGCCTGTTTCAAGGTCAACGATCTTTAGATCGGTATTGGGTATCGGTACCCCCACTGTCCCTGGCTTTACCTTTCCCCCCCATGGTGTTGCTGTTGCAAAAGCGGTATTCTCCGTGGCCCCATAGACATCATATATTATCGCACCGTGTAGATCTTTTAATTGCTTCAGGGTATCCTCCGGGAGCGGGGCTGCACCTCCAAAATAGCCTTTTACAAAAGAGAGATCCATTTTGCGGAATTCCTCATTGGCTAACAGGCCCGTATAAATGGTTGGAACTCCGGGAAGAAAGGTCGGTTTGAACTTCTTCAGCATTTCGATGATAGTAGTTGGCTCCGGGCGGGGCACAAGTATACATGTCCATCCGTTTAATATAGTGAGATTCTGGCTCACAGAGTATCCTGCCGAATGAAAGGCAGGATAGATCCCCAATATACTCTCTTCACCCTTTTTAAGATCAGGAAACCATGCAGCCCACTGCTGGATGACACCGGAGATATTTGCATGGGTCAACATGGCGCCCTTACTTACACCAGTAGTGCCCCCGGTATATATAAGCGCAGCAACATCATCCCAACCCGCGGCATTTTCTACTGGATCATCAGGATGGTTTTTAAGCAAATCCATAAACTGATATACGTCTTTTTGGGGCTTTATCTTCCTGTACATGTCCTTCTTCACGAAAGGGAAAAGCTGTTTTATGGGGAAGGGGAGGAAATCGTTGATGTGACAGGCAATGATTGTCTCGATCTTGGTGTTACCCTTTATTTTCAATATCCTGGGAAGCAACAGATCAAGGGTCACAATGACCTTGGTATCAGAGTCATTAAGCTGATATTCCAGCTCGCGCTCAGTATAGAGGGGGTTATTCATCGCGGTAACAGCGCCGATTTTGTATGTGGCATGATCTGCAATAATAACCTGAGGGATATTGGGGAGCAGCATCCCCACCTTATCGCCTTTCTTCACCCCAAGGGCCATAAGTGCCCTGGTGAAACGATTCACAAGCCCTTCCAGTTCCCGATAAGAAATCTTTTTTCCCATGTAGATAAATGCAGTATGATCAGGGAATTCCCTGGTTGTCCTTGTAAGTACATTAGGCATTGTAAGCTTTTCGATCTCGATCTCATTGGGCACACCCGGGGCATAAGCCTTGTGCCATAGTCTATCAAAGGACATAGCAGCCTCCTTTTCAAAGATTTTTAATAAAGAAAGTTCATTACATTTTCCAGCGTGTATATCTTGCTTTTATACGATCGCTCTTTATTTTTCAATAGGGTTTTATGAAAATAGTCGTCGGGGATCAGGGACCAGTTTTCGGGGATGGATGTTTTTATCAGCACGTATGGAGGGGTGGAGGGATTCTTAAAATGCTTGACATATACAGACAGCCTATATATTAAAGGTTTCCTTAAAGGCAGAAAAGAATGTTTAGGGGGAATAAATAATAATGGCCAATCATCCATCGGCCCTGAAAAGACAAAGGCAGAGCAAAAAGAGGTATTTGAGAAACAAGAGTTATAAGTCTTTTATAAAGACCTGCACGAAAAAGGTGTTTGAATCTATACAAGGAAAAGATCCGGATACAGCCAAAAGTCATTACAGACAGGCAATTGCCAAGATAGATAGTGCTGTAAATAAAGGCATCCTTCATAGAAAGACTGCATCCAGAAAGATTTCCAGGCTCACAAAAAAGATTAATGCTGTGGGTTCCTAGTCCCAGATATTCTGATATATAAATCCAGCCAGAGATGTTTGAACGTACGCCCCCCGCCCTCCTCAAGGGGTAACACCCCCCAACCCCCCTCAAGGGGGGAATAAGTAATGGGCAGGGAGAAATTCCCCCTTTGACGGGATACCTCCCTAAATCCCCCTTTGAAGGGGGCCAGGGGGATGTTATTGAAGTACATACCTAAATGCGTTGTTTCCTCTCAAAGATATGAGAGCTTATGGTCTGTATCATACTGGCAAAGGGATGAATCGACCCTGTTTTTATACTATGTTCTATCTTTCTTATGTCAGTAAGGAGTTTATCTAACTGGTTTAAGCTCCAGGTTGATTTGCGTGATTTGATCTTTTCGATTTGGTAAGGCGCAATTTTTAGACCCATCTTAGTAGTATCCTTGGCCTTTAATATCTGATAGTGCATTATGGCCTGATTTTCTATCATGTTTACAACCATAAGTGGCTCCAGACCAGCATATTCCAGCTCACAAAGTCTTATCAGGGCCACCTTTTTCTTATCAAACAGGGCGTCTAAAAACCTAAATATAGAGGTTTCATGTGACCTCGTGACAAGTTTCTCTACATCTTCCGATGTGATTTTGTCAGACGAGCCCACATAAAGACATAATTTCTCTATCTCTGTAGAGAGGGACCAGGTATTCGCCCCGGCTATCTCCATCAATAGATAGACAGCAGCAGTGTCTATCTTCTTGCCACATGATTCTACCCTGTGAGTTATCCAGGATGCCAATGCATTTTTTTTCAAGGGATCGAATCTTATAACGGTTCCGTTAGTTGATAAGGCCTTACTAATATAACCAAGGCCTTTTTTTGCTTCTTTATTGTTCACCTGTCCTTCTATTGTTAAGATGAGGGTGGTAAATTTTGAAGGGTTGCCAACATATTTGGTTATATGTGTCATATTAAATTTATTTAATTTATGAATGTTTCTGAGTACAATCAATCTCTTTGATGCTAAAAATGGCGTTGTGTTGCACAGGGCTATTATATCTTCTATAGAAGATGATAAATCCTCTCCGTTAAATGATGCGTAGTTTATGGATGCATTCTCATCCATGGAGTTCCTTAATATGGCTATCCCTTCTTCCATTAAGAATGATTCATTACCATAAAAGACGTACACGGATTTGATTGTATTTTCTAAGATGTCTTTTGAAATGTTTTTTAGAAGGTAAGACATGCTATAGTTCTTGAGATATCCTGTGATATTTCTTTGAAGGCCGCTTCGATGGCATCTTCTTCCTGTCCAACCGCCATATATGTGCCATCTCCTTTAAATGTGGATTTCCATATAACATCTCCACCTTTATTTATCAGTTCCGCCCTCACCTGGACGACAAGCCGGTATCTGTCCGAGGCTGATTTCGAAGAGCTGGTGATTCCTTGTGTTGTTACGGATTGAATAATACACCTTATGCTTGGAATATCTTCCGCCGTAGACTGAGTTGATAACATGCCCATAGATGCAAGGGCATTTTCCAAGGATGCATCCATTGTCATAGAGGCACCTATCAATTTGGTTTCATTCCTGGTAGGCATAAGGCAGACATGGTTTGCCCCGGTTGTGTTTCCCAGTACAAAGCTATAGCCGCAACCAAGCAAACCACTAAGGCTCAGCAATAATATTAATGATCCTATCCGGGACATATATTACCTTTTTTATGGGACTGTCTTTGATAAATCTTTTTACGTTTTGCTCTCTTAGCGCCAGGGCCTTGGCATCTGATTTCTGTGTATCTTTAGGCATTGGGATCTTTGCCCTCATCTTGCCATTTACCTGAACCGCAATGGTGACAGTTGTTTCTTCGGCCCATTTGGGATCATAACCGGGCCATGGATGCTTTAAAAGCATGTCTTCGTGACCTATGGTCTGCCATAGTTCGTCTGCGATATGCGGCACGAATGGAGAGAGCATGATAATCAAAGATTCTATAGCCTCTTTTAATACGGATATCTCTTCCGGCTGATCTATATTGTCTTTTATCTTATATAGCTCATTGACCAATTCCATCATAGCGGCAATAGCAGTATTGAATCTGAATCGGGTTTCTATGTCTTCTGTGACCTTTTTTATGGTTTGGTGGGTCTTTCTTTTAAGGCCCTCAAGCGGCTTAGGAGGTTCGCTAACAGGTGGCAACCCGGATATTATCTTATCCTTTGTATCAACTACAAGGCGCCAGAACCGTTTTAGGAATCTGTATGCCCCTTCGATTCCTTTATCACTCCAATCCATGTCTTTTTCAGGTGGGGCGGCAAACAGACTAAATAGCCTCGTTGCATCAGCGCCGTATGTATTTATAAGCGCTTCCGGGTCTACTATATTACCCTTAGACTTACTCATTTTTGCCCCATCTTTGATCACCATGCCTTGAGTAAGGAGCCTTTCAAATGGTTCATTGGAATCGATATATCCAAGGTCTCTAAGTACCTTTGTAAAAAAGCGTGCGTAAAGCAGATGTAATATGGCGTGTTCTATCCCGCCTATGTATTGGTCAACAGGCATCCAATAGGCCACTTCATCCGGGTCAAAAGGCTTGTCAGTGCATTTTGGGCTGCAGTAGCGGATAAAATACCAGGATGATTCTACAAATGTATCCATAGTATCAGTTTCCCTTTTTGCAGGCCCCCCGCACCTGGGACATGTAGTATTCACAAATGAGGTGGTCTCTTCCAGAGGAGATCTGCCTTTACCTGTTATCTCTACGTCCATGGGCAGCATTACTGGCAAATCTTCTTCTTTTATAGGCACTATCCCGCACTTGTTGCAAAAGACCATGGGTATAGGCGCCCCCCAATAACGTTGTCTGGATATACCCCAGTCTCTGAGCCTAAAATTTATCGTTGAAGATCCCTTTTTAATCTTTTCAAGGTGTGAGGTGATCTTGCGGATTGCATCTGTATTTTCTATACCATTGAATTCTACTGAGTTTACAAGCCTGCCTTGGCCTTCGTATGCGCTATCCATGGTCTCAGGATCTATGTTTTCATCTTCAGGCTGTATAACCACGATTATGGGCAATGCATATTTTTTTGCAAATTCGAAATCTCTCTGGTCATGGGCAGGCACTGCCATGACTGCACCGGTTCCATAATCATAGAGTACAAAGTTTGCTACATATATGGGCATACGAGAGCCTGTTACAGGATTTATACAGTAGCGGCCTGTAAACACGCCTGACTTTTCATAGGTCTCTGAAGTACGGGTAATCTTATCTTCTCTCAATGTTTTGTCTACAAATTCCAGCACCTCTTTTTCGTGCAAAGACTCCTTTGACAGGATTTTTACGAGGGGATGTTCAGGTGCGAGGCTCATGAATGTAGCGCCAAACAGGGTGTCCGGCCTTGTAGTGAAGACCTCGATCTCTTCTGATAGTCCTTCTATCTGAAATCTTATAAGTGTCCCGGTGCTCCTTCCAATCCAGTTGCGTTGCATAGTCAGCACCCTTTCCGGCCACCCTTTGGAGAGCTTCTCAATGTCATCCAGCAATTCCTGAGCATATTTTGTAATCCTAAAAAACCATTGATCGGCTTCCTTTAGAAAGACCTGAGACCCGCAACGCCAGCATACTCCCCCTTCCACCTGCTCGTTTGCAAGCACTGTCATGCATGTATCACACCAGTTTACAAAATGGCGATCTCTGTAGACAAGGCCCTTTTCATACATCTTTATAAAGAATAGTTGTTCCCAACGGTAATATTCAGGATCGCATGTGGCATATTCCCTGTCCCAGTCATAGCTGAAGCCCATACTTTTTAGTTGTTTCTTCATATAATTGACATTCTCATATGTCCATTTATCCGGCCTTATCCCCTGCTCTATGGCGGCATTCTCTGCCGGCATTCCAAAGGCATCCCAGCCCATTGGGTGCAACACATTAAATCCCGTCATCGCCTTATATCTTGCTACTACATCCCCTATGGTATAATTACGGACATGGCCCATATGTATACGTCCTGATGGGTAGGGGAACATTTCAAGGAGATAATACTTAGGTTTTTCAGTGTCTGCTTTTACCTCAAAAAGGTTGCTCTTTTCCCATTTGTTTTGCCACCGCGGTTCAATCTCCTTGGGTTTATATTCCGATGTCATCTCTGCCTCCTGAAAATGTTGCACCTCCATTTAGCATATTATTTAGTATATAGTCTAGGGAAGGTTTATATGGAAAATAGTTGTCCGTTGTCCGTGGTTCGTAGTCAGTTGTTTGTGGTATATTGGAAGGTGATCATCATCCTTGAACAGGTCAGGGGATTATAAATACTAAACAAATCCAAATGACCGAAATGGAAAATTCAAAACATATAAAACCAAATAAAAGTTATGAATATCTTTAGGGTTATATTGGAAGAGGTTAACTAAATTTAGATATTGTGATTTTAAATTTTGATATTGTTTAGGGTTTAGAAATTAGAATTTTTCTACATTTGGTGAGAAAATAACATATGTTTTCATCCTTGGTTGTGAGAGTGGGTCGCTTCTGGATTCTTTTTCATTTTCATTTAGTATTTATAATTATGTTAAAATAGTATAGGTTCTAAGATAAAGGAATATTATATATGAAGTGGGTTAAAATCTTCATTTCGATTTTTATCTTTATATGTCTTCTTTCAGGCATGTGGTTTTATTGGTATGTCTTTAGAGGCTTACCTTCCGTAACTGACTTAAAAGGTTTAGAGCCTACGAGATTAAGCAAGGTTGTAGGAGCAGATGGGAGCGTAATTGCATACTTTCCTCCTGAGGGAAGGATTGTTGTTGACGGCAAAAAGATACCTGATGTCTTGAAGCGTGCCTTTATCGCTGCAGAGGATGCCACCTTTTATGAGCATGCAGGTCTGGACACAACGAGGATTTTTAGCGCACTTATAAAAGATATAAGGGCTGTCTCTTATGTACAGGGTGCATCCACTATTACTCAACAGGTAGTACGTAGCTATCTCTTAACCCGCAAAAAGACCGTTACCAGGAAGCTGAGGGAAGCCATACTTTCCTTAAGGATTGAAAAGAAACTTACAAAGGATCAAATCTTAAATCTCTATCTGAACCGGATATATCTGGGTAGTGGTGCATATGGCGTAGAGGCCGCTGCCATTCGTTATTTTGATAAAAACTGTTGGGACCTGGATTTATCAGAAATAAGCCTTATTGCAGGGCTTGCCCCTGCCCCGTCAAGATACTCTCCGCTTGGCAACTTTAATGCGGCTAAGAGACGTCAATGGTATGTACTCTCCCGTATGATGCAGGAAGGATACATCTCTGATGCAGAGGCAACAGATGCGTACCAGTCCCCGTTAAAGATAATTGGCAGGCCCGCAGTACTATTTACTAAATATCCTTATGTTACTGATTATATAAGAAACAAAGTAATAGAGATGTACGGAGAGGATGTATTTTCAAAAGGGATTACTATAAATACGACAATCGTACCCCCACTACAGGATGTGGCTTGCCGTGCAATAAGGAAAGGGACTATAGACTTGGAGATGAGGCAGGGGAATTACCGAGGGCCCCTAAATGGTAGAACTGATATCCAGAAGTCCAGATTCTTTTCCTTTCAGGCAAACAGTCTTGCATGGCGAGAGTTTGAGCCTTATAATCTCTATTGGGCGGAGGTAATTGAGGTTTCCCCCCTCGTCGTTAATATGAGCGGGAGGCGTATTGAATTAGGCCCTGATAGCTACGCATGGATAAAGCCAAAGGGATCCTGGAGACCTGAAGATGTATTTAAACCCGGTGATTTGATACAACTATGTTATACCCCAAATGGATTTCTGATCTCCCAGGAACCATTAGTACAAGCAGCCCTTGTTGCCTTTGATATCGAGCATTCCGGTGTTATCGCTATGGTAGGCGGGGTAGATTTTATTAAAAGTCAATTTAACAGGGCTATAAATGGCCATAGGCAGAGCGGTTCAGCCATAAAGCCCTTTATCTATTCAGCAGCTATTGATAAAGGACTCACTCCCGCTTCTATTATCGTTGATACCCCGATTACATATGAGGATACTGAAGATAGAGAAAAGTGGAAGCCAAAAAACTATGAGGATAAGTTTTATGGCCCTACAAGTTTGAGAACGGGCCTTGTCCTGTCCAGGAATGTAGTCACTGTAAAGATCTTAAGGATGACAGGCATTGGTTATGCTATTAATTATTTAAATAAATTTGGCATATCTTCTGCGTTTCCCAGGGATCTTTCTTTAGCCCTGGGTTCAGCCAGTACCACCCTTTTCAATCTTTCAAAGGCATATGCCTGCTTTGCTACCTATGGCTTTAAATTTGAGCCCCATATTATTGAATCTATAGTCCAACAAGGCTCAGGTCCTATATTTGTAGCCAGGGAAGTATTGTATAATAATAAGGAAAGCAATGTGATTGCTTCAAATACCAGGGAGGCTGAAAGGATCGTATCTGAACAGACATCATATATCATCACCAATATATTATCTGATGTGATAAAAAGCGGTACAGGTTGGAGGGCAAGGGCGGTGAAAAGGCCTATTGCAGGTAAGACCGGGACTAGTGATGACAATAGAGACGCATGGTTTATAGGTTATACCCCGGGGTTTCTTTGCGGCGTATGGGCGGGCTATGACGATATGCTACCCCTTGGCGAGAATGAGACAGGCAGCAGGGCTGCGTGTCCTATATTTGTAGCTTTTATGAAGTCGCTATTAAAGGATAAACCTGTCAGAGATTTCAGGGTGCCGGAAGGGATAGTCTTTGCCCGGGTAGATACCAAGACAGGCAGACTTGCCTCATCCTCGTCTAAAAAGGTGAGGTTTGAATGTTTTAAAGAAGGGATGTTGCCGCCAAAGAGCAAATCTTCTTCTGACGAACTTTTTTTAAAGGAGATCTACTAATGAGAAAAAGCATTATAGTCGGGATCTTAATATTTTTATGGTCGGTCACACCCATTTTTGCAAAGGATATCACACTGGTAAAACATGCGCGAAAGGTACAAACCTTGGATCATGTGAAATATACGGTTAAACATGGAGATACCCTGTGGAAGATTTTTATGGATGTCTTTGGTGTGGAAAGTGAGGATTTGCCATATTTTTACAAGCGATTCAGAGAACTGAACCCTCATATAAAAGACCTTAATCACATCATAGCAGGGCAGAAGATTGTGGTGCCTTTTGCGGGCAAGCATTCACTAAAGAAAGGCAATGAGATAAAGGCAATAAGCCAGGATCTTTATGTGATAAAAAAAGGGCAACACCTGGCCATGATTTTAAGGGAGATCTATGGGCTGTCAGATGAGCTCATATTTGATGAATATCTCAAGCTTATCGAGGAATTAAATCCAGAGATAAAAGATCTTGACTGGGTGTATCCGGGGCAAAAGGTAAAGATACCGAACATCGAAGGCCGCCCGCCCGCCCTGAGTCATAAGGCGCTGAAATCAAAAGAAGTCTTACCTGCCAGGAAAAAATCATCTAAGTTTATAGAAAAGAAGGCAGGCGACATAGTAATGGAACAGATTGCAGAAAGTGCGCCTGCAACCAAAGAGGCAGGGCCCAAGGCTGAGAAGATTAATAAAGTAGATATAGATAAGATCATAAGAAATACCATGCTACCGGCCTTTACAAAAATGGGGGGCGAGGAAAAGAGTGAAGGTATGTATTTCATGCCATTACCTGGTGGGGTTAATGTCTCGATAAATACTTCTGAGATACCTGTTATTGAGCTTGATACAGGCAGGCGTATTATCTTAGACACAAAGGGTAAGATTTCGCCTGATGTAAAGGGGCTTATTGAGCAGACATTTCCTGATTGCAAGGTAGTAGCAGCTAAAGGGGCCGAACTGGAAGAGATTATGGATAAGTGCTTAAGTGTGTCTGGATACTTTTCCATAAATAAGGATGGGAATCCTTTGCTTGTAGGGGAAGAGGAAAAGGTCAAGTTCTCCGGGAAGTGGATTGTGTATAAGGACTTTTCTCGCCGTAATGTGTTTGTAATGAATATCCTAGAGGAGACTGAGGCTAAAACCCCAAAGCTGTTACAGAAATATGCCTCTCGGTTTGGTATAGATCTGATAGAAATAGGTGGTAAGACCCCTGTTTTTAGAGAAGTGGATAGTGATTACATAAAGAATTTGAGCCATTCATATAAGGCCCTCTTTGATCACCTTGGGGTGAGATATGAGACAGATAAGGAAATTAAACTTATCACTTCAGATGTAGTGAACATAGTCTACAAGGCGCCCCTTTTGACAGGAAACGTGATACTTAGTGATACTACCCCTGACAAGTCTATACTCGACCTTATAGAGAAAAGACATATGCGATTTATTAATACTAAAGAGGCCGTTCTAAAGGATGTATTAGATGGAATTTATGTGGATGTAGTAGGGTCACCTGTAAAGATTACGGTCTCTAAGAATAGGACAGAGCTGGAACTACCTGGCATAAGGGTTGGCAACAGCATAATCCTGGAAAAGGGTATAGATGCTGATTTATGTCGTTACCTTGCCGCGTCAGGTTTAGAGGTGTTTGTGTGGTAATAGGCATAGATCTGGGTGCAACCAACATACATGCCGGGGTAATAGATGAAGAAGGGATTATAATAGAAGAAGAGGTTAAAGAAGCTCCTTATGATAATGGTAAGGATGCTGTTATAGGCCAGCTTACAGACATCATCCAATCTTTCCATCATAAATTCCCCTCTATAAAAGAGGCAGGATTTGTCTGCCCGGGCCCGATGGACATAAAGGAGGGGGTTCTATTAAATCTTACCAATCACAGTGACTGGGGTGTTATTCCTATAGTAGATATACTTAAAGATTCTACGGGCTTAGATATTGTTTTTGATAATGATGCAACAGGTGCTGCACTGGCAGAGGGATGGGTAGGCAGGGCAAAAGACCTTTCCACATTTATGGCGATTACATTGGGGACGGGGGTAGGGACAGGGATTGTGCTCGGGGGCAAGGTCTACAGAAGCACCACAGGAGGAAGCGAGTGGGGGCACATAATGATGTCTTTGGATGGTTCATACAGATGTGGTTGTGGGAATATGGGTTGTATAGAGACATATTGTTCTGCTACAGCACTCGTCTATCTTGCCGGAGACAGTGGTATGAATAATATCGCCTCTGCAAGAGATGTATGTCTCTTGGCAGAGGAAGATGATGCCCTTGCGCTTTCTGTATTGGATAAATATTCCAGGTTTCTGGCTATAGCCTTATATAACTACATAATTATCTTAAATCCTGAGATGATAGTCCTTGGTGGAGGTCTGTCTACATCTGCAAGGCTCTTTTTGCCTAAAGCAAAACAATATCTGAAGACCTTTCTTGGTGAGCGGGAAGATATAAAACCTGTGGAAATTGTTGCCACTTCATTTCCTGATCAAGCAGGGATTATTGGTGCTGCCTATCTGTGCATGGAGCATAAACGAATAGCAGTCTAAACCCCTAAATTTAGTAAATAGGCCTAGGACCTGCTTACATATATGGTCAGCTTATCCCCTGGATAGATTTGTGCTGTAGATGAGAGTTGATTCCACCTTATGATACTTTTAGTGGACACATCATAAAGTCTGGAGATATCCCATATAGTGTCCCCTTTTCTTACCTGATAGTGGACTACCCTGCCTTTAGCCTTAGCCCACTTTGGATGGGGGGGTGGTAGACGCAGTACTGTTCCCGGGAATATCAGCTCTGGGTTGGTGATGTTGTTTATCTCAAGTATGCCCCTTAAGGTAATGCCATATGACATAGCAATCTTTTTGAGGGTGTCTCCTTTTGCAACCACATACGTATGTTTATCTTTATGGACTTTGGATATATTTGCAGGCACCACTAACACCTTGCCTATAGAAAGGATGTTACTCGCCTTTATTTTATTGGCCTCTGCAATTCTGTATACATTTGAGTTATATCGCTTTGCAATACCAGATAAGGTATCGCCTCGTTTTGTGCTATGCGTTGTGTACTCGATATGCTGGTTTTCTCTTTGAGATAGATAATGGGAGACAGCATCAGAGGTGCCTTTCGGGACTTTTATTATATATTTTTTGGATAGGGGAGGTGTGCAGCCTCGTATAAGCTCTGCATTAAGTCTTGTGAGCTTGCAAACAGGTTCTCCAATTACATCTGATATCTCATCCAGGTAGGTAAACGAAGATACCACTACCACATCATATGAAGAAATTCCCGATCCTTTGTTATCCTTTAGGCCATAGGTTTGCCTGTTTTTTCCTATTTCGAGTGCTGCCAAAAATTTTGGCACATAAGCCAGGGTTTCTCTTTTTATAGACATGTGTCTGGAGATATCCCAGAAACAGTTTATATCAGGATATTTCTTCAGAAGTCTATTTATGGTGCCTTCTCCTGCATTATATGCAGCACAGGCAAGTAACCAATCATCAAATATTGAATATAGATGCGAGAGATAACTAGTTGCCGCCAGAGTAGATTTTTCAAGATCCCTGCGCTCATCTACCCATCTATCCACACGCAACCCATATCTTCTGGCAGTTCCCGGCATAAATTGCCAGTATCCCATAGCGCCTGACCTGGATAGGGCATTAAAGTTACCCCCACTCTCCACTAATGACATATAGACAAGATCTTTTGGAAGGCTTGCCTCTTCAAAGATCCTTTCCATTGTCGGTCTTACATGGTCAACCCTGTAAAGGCTTTTTTCAAAGGGGCGTCGTTCTTTATAGCAATACCTTTCTATCCAGTGTTCGACCTTGGGGTTCATAGGTACTGTTATCTCACAGGCCTTTCCAGGCGGTTCTTCTTCGGGTATATCCTGGTTGTCGGAAATGTCTTCGTGTATATCTTCTTCTAACCTGATATCTTCATGCCCGGTATATTCAGTGAATTCAGGGGATGTTTCTTGTTCAAGGCAAGGTTGTATCTGATCTGCCTTCGGCGGATGGGTTAAAGGTTCATCTACGATCTGGACATGTGAGCAGGCTGTTAAAAAAAGTAGCAAGGTAAAAACCCCCGTTAAAAAATTCAATCTATAATTCATGGTATAAAAAATCTCCTATGAATAAACTCAAGTCTTTTACATGTTACAGATGAATCCTTCAATAAGTTTTTTTATCTAAAATATCGGAAGTTAGTACCCAGGACTTGACTAAAAGTGAGAGTAACCTTATAAGTGAAAGAGAAATCAAGGAGGTAGAGGCAATATGGGAGTGCCGGCGGTCCGTTTTATGGCGGATCATGGATTACCAGCAGAATTAATAAGGAAGATAGAGAGTCTTCCTGTACTTAGTAGAGAAGAAGAGTTTGATTTGGCAGTAAGGTTTAGGGAATATAATGATGCGGATGCCGCTCATAAACTGGTAATGTCGAATATACGCAATGTAGTCCGTATAGCCATGAATTATACAGGCTATGGCCTGCCTATGGAGGATATTATACAGGAAGGGACTATTGGGTTGATGTTGGCGGTTAAAAAGTTTGACCCGTATAAGGGTTATAGACTTATGTCATATGCCATGTGGTGGATAAAGGCTATGATCCATGATTACATCTTAAAATTTTATTCTCAGGTAAAAATTGGCACCACAAAACTGCAAAAAAAGCTGTTTTATGGTTTGAATCAGCTTTCTTATGATGAGAAGGTGTTTGATGAAACGTCTCAAAGACGTTCGGATGTATTAGCCGCCAAGCTGGATGCAGACCCCAAACAAGTACAAGAGATAGTTTCCCGGCTTACGCAAAGGGATCAGTCATTAGAGAGCGCTGTTAGTGATGATAGTGATGCCAGCTTTAAAGATTTTCTTGTTGATGCTGAGGCCAACCCTGAAGAAGAGGTGATTGACAAGGAAAAGGGCATGCTGACTAAATATCGTATAGAGCATGCCTTCAAAGCATTGTCTACCAGGGAACAGGATATTGCAAGGCAGCGACTTATGGCAGAGAAACCAGCCACGTTGGATGATCTGGGTAAACATTACAATATATCAAAGGAGAGGGTTCGTCAGATAGAGTTTAGTGTGAAGAATAAGCTTAAAAAAGCCCTTGGAGGCAATCTGGAATTGGCTACTTAAATGTGGTGGGGAGCGGCATAGCAATAGTGAGGAACAATCGCTTGAAGGATTTATTGTATTTACAGGACAGGATAGACAGGGTATTTGAAGATAGCCTTGGGAACAGGAACAGATTGATGGCCCCGGGAGAGTGGATACCCCCTGTGGATATCTTTGAGGATGAGAAAAGCATTGTGTTAAAGGCTGAGTTGCCAGGGATGAAAAAGGAGGATATAACGCTTAATGTAAGCGGTAGTGTGCTTACAATAAGCGGGGAGAAACATTTCGAGCATGAAGAGAATAGAGAGCACTATCATATGATAGAAAGGCACTATGGGGCGGTTAAAAGATCTTTTTCCATACCCGAAATTGTAGATTCTGATAAGATAGAAGCAAGGTATGAAAAGGGCGTTCTTGAGGTCGTTTTCCCGAAAGTAGAGGACTCCGACTCACGCCGGATTCGTATTTCTAAGGGGTAGGTTCACATCAAAGGAATTCTCAAGTTAAATATGTAATGACCAGGATTTAGGCCGGCAACTATTACCTAACGTCTAGATTTAGCCTGATATTCAACTCCCCACAAGATTAAATGGGCTGATCTCTGGTGCGCAGTCCGGATTGAATATATGGAAACCATATCAAAACATTTCTTGAATGGTCCGAGTTGCATATATTAGCAGGTATCATGTTTATAATAATCCAAAAAAGACCCACTATACTACTTTGCGATTCGTATGGAACCAGATTATTCCAAAAACTCGATGGCATCTGTCATCTTCCAGGCTTCACCCTTCCTATCCAGGATACGTAAACGTTGGCAAGGAAACTGAGTATTACTATATAGTGTGGCCGAGTTGGCAATGGCTTCTGGTTTGACTGGGGACCATTTGTAGTGGATATTAGAGGTTTGGCCCCATCCTCACTAAAAAAAGGAGCAATCATCCTCCTTACCTCTTTTTTTGATCAATAGCCTTATATATCCATATATCGTTAGCAATGCCGCTAAGAAAAAGAGAATCCCATAGAGGTTGCTAGCCAAATACGTAAGCCAGGCAGTCCTTTTTCTGAGATGGCTATGCCATCTTCTTTCAAGTTCATCAAAAGAAATTGAAAGGGCTTTCAGGATTGCCTCGTCCACCTCATAGCCATCTTTCAGAGCTTTGAGTATATTTAGGATTCCATTTCTGCCAAAATTACCGCTAATATACTTCACTAAGCTTTTGCTCTCCTCATAAGCTAGGAAAAGAGACTTTTTGTCTTCAGGGAAATTTGCTGCTAACTCATTGATACTTATATAATTACCTGATAGGGTGGCCCAACTTAGAACTGATTGTTTTTTATCCATTATTATCTCTGCTATACCATCGCTTACCCACTGAGCAACCCCCTCATCAAGCCATTTTGGTAGATTAGCCCCTCTGATGTGATGATGAAGCAGAAGATGGCACAATTCATGTTTCAGGGTTATTCTAAGGGTAAAGGGATGTGTGTTCATTTTTGAGTAGTCGATCACTACCAGTCTTTTTTGAGGAACAGCAAATGCAACAAAGAGGTTACTACCAGCCATCCTTTGAAATGTTTTCCTATCTTTAACAAGCAGAACTGTTGGTCTGAAATTCAGCCTCCATTGAAGGGTCTCTTCTAGTTCCACCTTTACTCCTGTATACATATTTATGACTTCTTTTGCAGCAAAACTTAGTGGTTCCTCGAAGAGGATAATAACTTCGTTTGTCTGAATAACATCTAACTGCTGGGCATAGAGGGGTTTAAAAAGGATAATGAAAAGGAGAAATAAGGATAAGAAGACTTTACCGAAATCCCACCTCGTCTTCCTCAATCCAAGCACCTCAATGTTTCTCAACTTATTCCCCCATACAGACCATCAACCGTGGACATGCAAAATTTATACTACGATTCTCTACTCTAAATTTCAATTAGTTAACTCAACCACATGGAGGGTCCGTTCAAGATACTGTAAAAAAATCACCATATTATGTAGAATTATGTGAAATAATGTTCCACTTTAGATGTATCTGGAACAGAATTGCATAAGGACATTGTTCACTAAACTCATTATATATAGTAGTTGATTGCCTGAGCTCAGACATCCATATAACTTGCCGAAACGCCTATCAGTAAGGTGCATCCCTTCATGAAAGATCTACTCAATATATTCAATTTTAGGGTGTTGATTTTGTCCATCAACATAGCAGTTATCATAACAGCTATAAGTTCGAACATCAATTCCGGACAAATACTCTCAAATTATCCGCTTGATTATTGGGGAGCAGTACATCCCCCTGCATCCACAATTATAATTAATCTCCCCTCAAGCGTTTGATAGTGCCGCTCCAGGTGTAATTAGGATATTATCATTGCATAGTTATTCAATAACACAACACTTGTTCCATCTGATCTCCTGTGTTTTTTTGTGTCTCCCCCTATCTAATCGACCGGTCGCCCAATCTATTTACTTACTTTAATTAATCAATTTACCTGCGGTTGTCAAACATTTTTTGCACTATTTGGAACACAGAACAAACCTCCATAAAAAAATCTTGACATGCGAGAGGAGTATGATATAGGATATTTTAATTGGTCGGTTGATTAATCTACCTTGAATAGGAGAATGTGATTTATGAGTGCCAGAGAGAAAATATTGCAGGCCGCTGACACCCTTTTTGGTGAGATAGGGTTTGATGCCACCACTACTAGAGAGATCTCTGAGATCTCCAATACAAACAAGTCGCTTATCCATTATCATTTCAAAAATAAAGAAGGGTTGTTCCAATCCGTGCTTGACCATTATTTCGAGAATCTCTCTGATACATTGCAAAATGTCTTGCTCGGTAGAGAAGATATAGAAGATAGGTTGGAACGTTTTATCAATGCGTACCTTGATTTTCTTGAACAAAACAAAAATTATATACGCATAGTACAGCGCGAGATAACCGGTGGTAAAAACATGGATAGGGTCATCCAGCACATGATTCAAAATTTCCAAATGGTTATTAAGGTGATCCGCGAAGCATACCCGAAAACCCGCTCTGGTGAACTTGCAGCCGAGCGT
>JAYEFR010000066.1:0-3835 GCA_034716155.1 Thermodesulfobacteriota bacterium | reverse complement strand
GCTGCATCTTTGATCATTCTTATATCTTTTAATGTGTAATTATGGTGGTCTTCAAACCTTAGAGGTTTAACCTTGGCACCAAGGGATTGTACCATCTGGAAAAAGAAATCCGGCCTTGCTAAGCCGCAAAACGCAAGTACATCTTTGCCTTGAAGATATGATACGCCCTTACCTGCTCCATCTATTCCTATGAGGCTATCAACTATGAAAGAGGCGTTTGCCCCTTTAAAGTTTACCGATTTTGTGTATATCGCCATATCTGCTCTGCCAAGAGATGAGACAGGCTCTCTCAAACACCCTAATGGAAGGAGTTCCCCTTGATTCAGCTCTCTACCTATAAGCACTATATCCATATCCCTGTATATACGTCTGTGTTGAAACCCATCGTCCAAGATAACTATATCCGAGTTAAACATCCTTTTTGCATACGTGGCGCCGGCTATTCTGTCATGATCCTTTATTACAGGTACGTCAGACGCCCTTGCCATAAGCAAGGCCTCATCACCAACATCATCAGGGCTGTGGTCTTTTAAAACCCTTATGGTACTGTGTAGTTTACCCTTATATCCCCTGGTCACTATTGCTACATTAAAACCCCTTTTATGCAGCCCTTCAGCTAATGTGATGGCAAAGGGTGTCTTACCTGTCCCGCCAACCTCGATATTACCTATGCTTATTACTACAGGTACCACCATATATGCCTTTAATTTCCCTGTATCATAAAAATAATTCCTGACAGATATTACCAGGTTATATATTATAGAAAGGAATCTAAGGAGAACTTTAAGCATTCTCAAATTGCAGGTGATAGAGCCTGGCATAATAACCTTGCCTGGACAAAAGCTCACTGTGAGTGCCCTCTTCCACCAGATCTCCTTTACTCAGCACAATAACCCGGTCAGCTCCTACTACGGTAGAAAGCCTGTGCGCAATAACGAATGTAGTTCTGCCGATCATAAGTTTGTCAAGGGCTGCCTGAACTTCTCTTTCTGATTCCGTATCCAGGGAGGAAGTTGCCTCATCCAATATAAGTATGGGTGCATCCCTCATAATAGCCCTTGCAATACATATCCTCTGACGCTGCCCGCCTGAGAGCTTTTCCCCACCCTTGCCTATAACAGTATCATAACCATCAGGGAGATCCATAATAAAATTATGAGCATTTGCCGCCCTGGCTACCTCTATAATCCTATCCATATTTTCATTATAAGAACCATAGGCGATATTGGCCTTCACACTATCATTAAAGAGTATCGTCTCCTGGGTAACTAAGGCGATGTTCTTCCTCAATGACGACGCAGTAACATCCCTTACATCCTTACCATCTATAAGGACCTGGCCAGAGGTCACATCAAACAATCTGGGCAAAAAATTGACTAGCGTCGTCTTTCCAGCACCGGATTCGCCAACAATGGCAACCATATTCCCTGGGGCTGCATGAAGATTTATATCCCTTAGGACATATACCCTCTCAGCGCTATCTCTTGTAGTATCATAACTAAACCACACGTCCCTGTACTCTACATCACCCTTTACTCTCCCCAGTTCCACAGCACCAGGGTTGTCTTTTATATCCGGCTTTGTGTCCAGGACATCAAAAACCCTCTTTGCTGCAGCTATACCCTCTTGAACAACAATATTTAACTCATTAAACTTTCTAATAGGTGCATATAGCATAAAGAGTGCCGTCATGAAGGAAAAGAAATTGCCGGGTGTGGATGTGCCTTTTATTACGCCCATCCCCCCATACCACAGCATAAAGGCAATGCTGATACCTGCTATAAACTCCATCAGAGGAGTTGAGAAAGCCCTTATGGCAAGCCTTCTCATCCAATTACGATAGAACCTCCTGTTTTCTTCTGAGAAGCGAGCCCCTTCATAGTCTTCCATATCGTATGCCTTTACTATCCGTATACCCGATAATGCCTCATCCAATATGGTCATCACATTACCCATCACCCTCATGCTCTTTGTAGAATAGTGTTTAAGGCGATTCCCAAACTTCACTATAGGATAAACAACTACAGGAAATACGACCATTGCTGCCAGGGCAAGCCTCCAGTCACGATAAAAGACTACAAATATAAGACCCGCCATGGTGAATGATTCCCTTACAAGGCCGGTAATAGCATTGGTAACTGATGCCTGCACCATATTTACATCATTTGTAATCCTGGATATGAGAACACCTGTTGGTGTGCGGATAAAAAAGGCCAGGGATAATTTCTGTATGTGGAAGTATAATTGATCCCTTATATCCCTGACTACACTCTGCCCCACATCAGCCATGAGATAGTACCTGCCATAGTCACAAAGGGCTTTGACAAAAACAATCGCGACAACTGCTATTGGTATAAGATAGAGCCTGGATATATCCTTTGCAATGAATATATCATCCATGGCAGGCTTTACTAAAAATGCAAGTATACCCGTTGCCCCTGATACTATTATCATCAAGATGGTTGCAATGACCAACCTTATCCAATATGACTTAAGATAACCTATAAGTCTTTTGTATATAGCTATGTCTTTGCCTACATTCAGACCATGTCTGCTATCCATGCAGCTACCTCTCTAGATGCAACATTTTCTCCCATCGATGTCCTAAGACCCTCAAAGGCCTTCCTTGTATTCATGTATAATGTTTCATCCTCTATATATCTTCTCAGAACTGAAGCCAATCCCTCTTTAGTAAGATTCTTCTGGATCAGCTCTGGTACAATAGGAGAACCTGATACAATATTGGGCATTCCTATATTTTTTACACCAATAAATGCCTTTGCCAGATAATAATTCACAACAGATGTCTTATAGCATATCACCTCCGGCACTCCCAGCATGGCCATCTCAAAGGTCGTTGAGCCTGATTTTACCATAGCAAGATCAATATCCGGGATACCTTGAGAAAGTGTAATCTCTTTGTCTGTAATTCCATCAAATAATTCTTTGGGTAAACCTTTGGCAGCAGGAAGATACCACTCAAGCCCGGGAAAATCTTTACTTAAGATATCTTTTGCCCCTTGGAGGATAGGCAACATATTTGATACCTCATGATACCTGCTGCCAGGTAAAATAGCGACCCTTTCAGGTGGCCATTTGACATCTATTAAACCACTACCTCCCTCCAAAAATGGGTGGCCTACATACCTGGCATTTACACCATAAGATTTAAAAAACCCCTCTTCAAAAGGAAATATGACAGCAAGGCCATCAGTTATCTTTGCCAGGATCTTTGCCCTATAACGTCGCCATGCCCACGCCTGTGGTGCTATATAATACAGTACCTTTAAACCCCTTGCCTTAGCAAACCTTGCCATCCTCATATTAAAATCAGGCAGGTCAACAGGGACAAATATATCAGGGCTTTTATCCCTGATTAATCTTTTTATACCGAAAAAGACCCTGAGTATACGGCGTAACCTTGGAAGCACATCTGTAAACCCCATCACAGAGAGATCATCTATGGAATAGAGGCAATCCATACCAGATAGAGCCATCTCCGGCCCCCCCATCCCAAAGATTTCCACATCAGGAAAGATATCTTTTAAGGCCTTTATTACCTTAGAGGCATGCCTGTCCGCACTCGCCTCCCCTGCTACCATAAGCACCTTTGTCATATAATTATCTTTCAGGGACTATCATGTTTTTTTTGATGAGATCTGCCACCTTTATAGACGTAAGCCCTGCAATGCCATCCACCACTGGTGTTTTATTAAACCTTACTGCATCAACAAAGGCCCTGATCTCTGCCTCAAGGGCATCTGTATCAGAAATCTTGGTATTTTCATGCACAATTTGTTTCTTGGAAGAGAGCCTGTATATATCCACTGCCTTT
>JAYEFR010000065.1:0-19304 GCA_034716155.1 Thermodesulfobacteriota bacterium | reverse complement strand
CGGTATACACCTGGGGATATATCCGGTGGGATATCAAAGCAGCAGCAATATCTTTTACTATGGTCTTCTACATAACCGCTCAATTCCTTATAGCCAGTCCCAAACATAGAGATATCTGCTCTAAAGAAGGTGATATCTATATCCTTTGGCAAGACGCCCAGATCTATACAGGCTGTCCTGTGAATCCCTTTATATATAATAGAAGGATATACATTCACATCAACCATATGAAGCTGTTTATGCGTTGTGTTGGTCTGAAGAGCACAGCATCCGGAGACACAAAAACCCAAGATTAATAAAAAGCCCACCTGGCAGAGGATTTGTCTTATTTTTAAAAAATCCTGACATGCTGCACTATTAATTTCACGAGTCATAACCAGAAAACATAACGAAATTCATCTATAAAAGCAAGGGTTGACGGGGCCAGGTCTTCAAATTTGACATGAGGAGGGATTTGTAATAAGGCCTATTGCTGTTAGCCAGACATGATTGAAGGATTTACAAAAAGTCGAATTTGGCAAGTATATTCATTTCGACCACAGGGAGAATTTTTTATGTCTCAATAAGTTGCGTAACGAAGATTCCTCACATTCGTTCGAATCGACGAGTTGATAAGGAGATGAAGGAAAAACATCAGTTTAAAAAAATTGTTGCGAGATATCAAGAAGGAGCTGTTAAGTGAAAAATGAGGATCTGACATCGAACATTTTGGAAGACATGAAAAAGTGGTTTACAAATTACGTGCAGACATTTAAATCCGATGATACCAATCTGCAGCAAAACATAACCCTGAAGGAAGTGCATAGCAAAAGGGTGTGCAAGGAGATCCTGGACATTGGTGGAAAGATTGGGTTGAGTGATAAAGAACTTGCGCTGGCTGAGATCATCGCACTTTTTCATGACATTGGGCGCTTTGAACAGTATGCCCGTTATCGCACCTTTGCGGATCAGGCTTCTGTGAATCATGCAGAGTTTGGGGTGGAAATACTTAAAGAAACCGGCGTGCTGGACAACCTGGATGAATCAACACGAGACCTGGTGCTGAAGACAACCTTATATCATAACCGTGCAGCCTTGCCGCAGGAAGAGTCGAAGACATGCCTGTTCTTTACCAGGCTGCTTCGTGATGCCGACAAACTGGATATCTGGCGGGTGGTCACAGACTATTATTCTCTGTCGGGTGGAAAGAGAAATGAGGCGATCGAGCTTGGCCTGCCCGATACCCCGGAAATCTCAGAGGATGTATACAGGGACTTGATGGAGGGCAGAATCGTGTCTATCAATCACCTGAAGAATCTTAATGATTTTAAACTGCTGCAGATCGGCTGGGTATATGATGTCAATTTTGTGCCGACATTTCAGAGCGTCCGGGAGAGGTGTTATCTGGAGATGATCCGTAATGCCCTGCCTGAATCGGATAAGATTGAAATGATCTTCTCTGTGATTTTCTCTTATGTTAAAAAGATGTCTGACGGGTCTGACGGGGTCAGGTCTTCAAACTTGACATAGCTATCTTTTTGTAGTAGGCAACATTTCATGTCGAGGCCATTAAGAATCGAATATGCCGGCGCTCTTTATCACATCATTGCCAGGGGAAATGAAGGAAGACCAATATACAAACAAGAGGGTGATTACCAGAAGTTTCTTGATACCTTATCCGAACTTCCCGGAAGATATCATGCCATTATTCATGGTTATGTATTGATGGGAAATCATTATCACCTGCTGATAGAAACCCCGAAAGGTAACATTACGAGGGTGATGCATTTTCTTAACGCAACCTATACAGGATATTTCAACAAGAAATACAAAAGGGTCGGGCATCTTTTTCAAGGAAGGTACAAGGGGATTTTGATAGAGAAGGAGAGCTATTCGGTTTCCGTAAGCAGGTACATCCATTTAAACCCTAAAAGGGCTGGTCTGGTCAAAAGACCTGAAGAATACAGATGGAGCAGTTATCCTGATTATATAGGCAAAGGCAAGAAAAAGACATGGCTTACCTGTGAGTGGATTCTTGGCCGGTATTCCAGGGACAAGGCAAAAGCGAGAAGGCGATACAAGGCATTCGTTGAGGAAGAATTTGCCTTAAAGGAAACCCCATTTGATGCCCTTAAAAAAGGATTAATACTTGGAAGTGACAATTTTATAGACGAGACAAAAAAGAAGACAGGGTTAAAAAAACACAGAGAGATACCCGAAAGCAGCAGGCTTACGAAAAGCATTACATATGAAGATATAATAACAGCAGTAGCCAAAAGATTCGGGGTAAGCGAGCAGGAGATAAGGGAGCCAGGCAGGCGTGATAATCTGACAAGAAGGATCTGCCTTTATCTTTTAAGGAGGCACACGGATCTGACTAATGCGGAGATTGGTGGATATTTTGGGATAGGGTATACTGCTGTGAGCCAGGCAAGATTGAGGGTTGCAAGGGAGATGGCAGAAAACAGCGGGTTAAAAAAGACTATTGCAAATATTGAGAAGGGGTTGGAAGACCAGGTTTGAAGACCTGCTTCCAAACTTATTCAAATCCAGTGGTAATCGTGAAGCTGAATTCTTTTGCTTCTCGATTACCTCAAGATTACTCAAGATTTAGAAAACCTGTTAAAAATTGAAGACATCGGTGCTTACGTTCCTCGCAATAAATATGTAAGTAGTTGTGCAAAGGGCTCGTCTTATGCCAAAGCTACACTATTGTGTCTGGCGACCTTCTTCCAATATAGGCTATAGAGCACAGGGTCTTGTCCGGTCATGCCTTTCATATCTTCAAGGTATTTCTTTTCTATCTTTTCTGTTTTTTCGAAAGAATCTCTTGAAACTTCGGCTAGGTCAGCCTCTTTTGATGCCCACTTATAAAACCGGGTCTTGGTGCAGACCTCATCTTCCAGGTCCATAATATCCTTCTTAAAGGAAGGGCCCAGCATATCAAAGCGAAAGAGCATATTTATATGGAAATGTTCATGTCTCCACCAGTATGAATCCGAAGAATAACCTTCTCCTCCCTTGTCTATCCCTGCTGGAAGGCTATTCGGGATCACCGGCTTAAATGTGCTCAGGCATGGGGCGGAACAGGCTGTGACAAATATTTTAAAGCCATCATTTTTATCCAACTCTACAACAAGAGAGCCCACAGTCTGTGATCTCCTTATGAGGGGCCCTGCAGCATGCATACAGACATCAGCGTTGCTTCCTTTTGAGGGTGAGCCTCCATTGTGGGAACGTGAGATTTCAAAGGCATCTCTCACCTCTATATGCCCCTTCTCCTCTTCTATCTTTTTTAATATAGATGACCTTCTTAGACGGCCCCCCGCAAAATGCGTAACAAGCCTTTCGCTAAGTGCCCTTAGGTCTGTTCCGGAGGCAAAGGATGCATCATCCCAGTTGGAGCCAAGAGTGATAATATTGGATATGGCGGCATAATCATTATATGACTTTAGTGCATAGTCCCTGCCTATGGTCTCCAAGATAAGTATCTCTCTCCTATCCATTATCAGATATGAATTCATATAGCTTAGGCGCTTATCCCTGTAACCGCAGGGGCCTGCCTGGCCGTATAGTTTCAGGAGATCAATTATTACAGATGCCGCATCTTTTGCAGTATCTGCCCTTTCAAGGGCAAGCCTTAAAAGATCCATGCCGATAAGTCCTGGTTTCTTCTCGGCCTTTATCTTGGTAAAGATGGCCTCGTTTCCTATAACCACCCCCTTTTCGCTCACCCCCATCTCTGCGCCCCACATCCAAAATGGCCTGCATAAGAGCACAGCATTTGTATGCCTTGCCTGGGGGATTGTTATATATGTACACTTCAGATCCTCACCCTCATCATACTCGGCACGTGGCTTGGATATAACCAGTTGTGCCTCGTCAGGTTCTCTGTCTGAATTTTTGCCGAATATAAATGTATCCCTACCGGTGTACGCTGGGCCTACTGCAAAGGTATCACACATAATATTTCCCCCCTTTAATGATAGTTAATTGCCGGCCCTTGATCCCTGAAGATATACCTCTTTAAAAACAAAGGGTAGGGAATCCCCTACCCTTACATGTTCGTCTGCCTTAATTCTGATAGAATTTTTCACCAAAGAGTTTCTCGCTCTTCCCGGTCAGATCTGCCCACTTTAGCGGGCCTCCTTTATCCGGCGGGAACCCCGTACCCCAGATCATACCAATGTCGACTGCCCTTGGATCATCTATTATCTTGTCATCCAAAAGTTTCTTGGCTATCTTGAGCATATCGGAAAGAAGGAAATCCTGGATCTCTTCCTCTGTCATATCCTTTTTCCCTTTTGTGGGTATAAGAGACAGCACCTCCGGGTCAACACTCCCATCAGAGAGGAAAAAACCTTTACCGCTTTTCTTTAGACCGTAACGTCCTGCTTCAACCACATTCTTCAATGTCTCAGGGGGGGTTACCCCTGTAGATACCATCGCCTTATAAGGTACATCTATGCCTACCTCATCAAGGAGTCTGATCGGCCCGACAGGCATGCCAAATTTTTTTATCGCCTTGTCTACCTTTTCTATTGTCACCCCTTCCTCGACCAACTCCAGCGAGTTATTAAGGTATGGCAAAAGCATAGCATTCACCACAAATCCCGGGTTGTCCCTACACACGATTGGGCGCTTCTTTATACCAGCAGCAAAGTTAAGGGCATTGTTCACGGTCTCCTGGCTTGTCTTTTCTCCTTTGATTATCTCGAGCAGTTCCATCCTCCATACCGGAGAGAAGAAGTGGGTGCCAATAAACCTCTCAGGGTTCTTTACGTCTTTAGACAGAAGCGTAACCGGTATTGAAGACGTGTTGCTTGCGATTACACAATCTTCAGACACAACCTCACATAACTCTTTGTAGACATCCGCCTTGACCTTTGGATCTTCAAATACTGCCTCCACCACGATATCCACATCCTTGAAATCATCAATATACTCAGATGTAACGGTCAAAAGGTTCATGAGGTCATCTACCGGCACCTTTAGACGCTTTCTCTGGGCCATACCATCAAGGATCTTTCTGAGGGCCTCTTTCCCGGGTTCAAGCGCCTCAGGTATGTCTTTGACAATCACAGGCACCTGCATGCGCCTGAGTATCTCGACAATAATACCTCTGCCCATTGTACCAAACCCGAGGACTGCCGCCTTTTTCAGGGGTTTTGGTGTGAACCCCTTTGTCATCATGCTCCTCGGCTTATCACTCATAGTCTTCAAGAAGAATGTATTAATGCTTCCCTTGGCCTGGTCTGTAAGCACAACATCTGCAAAGTAATTCTTTTCTATCTCAATACCCTCTTTAAGAGAGACCTTCACCCCTTCAGCAATTGCCTTGATCGCAAGTAATGGGCCGGGGATTTCCCTGCCCTTTGTGACCTTGAGCACGCCCTGCCTGGCCATCTCAGCTATATCATCTATCTGTGATAGATCCTGGGCGGGCCTTTTCAACTCCGCCTTTTTAGATATAATCTCATCAAGAAAACCCTTTGCCTCTTTTAAGAGGTCTGCATCAACACCTACCACTCGGTCTATAATCCCGGCTTCAAGAGCCTTGGCTGCTGGAAGCGTTTTGCCCCTCAAGATAAGATCCGCAGCATTATAGCCTATGAGACGGGGCAGTCTCTGTGTCCCTCCTCCACCAGGGAAGAGACCAACGAGACATTCAACAAGCCCTATGTTTGTGGTTGGGGACTCTTTTGCAATACGGGCAGTACATGCAAGGGCCAATTCAAGTCCGCCGCCGAGACAGTAGCCATTGATTGCTGCCACCACAGGGAACTTAAAATTTTCCATCTTATTGAAGGCATTATGAAAGACATCAAGGCCTGCGATAATATCTTCTCTGTTTTGCATACCTTGAAGCATATCGAGATTCGCCCCTGCATGGAAGTTGTTGGACTTGCCGGAGATGATAATAATACCCTTAAGATCATCCCGTTTTTCCAGATCACCTGCAAGTTCACTAAATTCCCTTATGGCATCTTCTGTCCATGTGTTCATGGGGACACCCGGCACATCGATGGTTAAAACGCCTATGCCGTCTTCTACCTTAAAATCAAAATTTTTCATGGCACTCATAATTTCTCCCCCCTTTACTGTTAAATCTCTTATTACTTTTATTACAGATTAATAAAACAATCAAATCTTTTGACGAACCATCACAAAAAAAGCATACTAACTAATCTGTTAGCACTCAGCTATGCATGGCATATTTCCCTTAAGCGGGCCGATGAGGGCAAAAGGCCCCTACAATGCTCTGTGCCTATTTTCATATAAATAATACTCTTAACTCTTAACTCTTAACTGCTTTCATATCCCCCTACCCCCTCAATACCTCCCTTGCAATGACAACCCTCTGAATCTCAGATGTTCCTTCATAGATAGACGTTGCCCGTGCATCGCGGTAGAGTCTTTCAATCTTGAATTCCTTCATATACCCATATCCACCATGGATCTGGAGAGCTTTATAAGCTGCCTTGTTTGCGATCTCCGATGCGAAGAGCTTTGCCATGGACGCCTCTTTTGTGAATTCAAGCCCTCTATCTTTGCGGTCAGCAGCCACCAATGCAAGCCAGTTTGCCGCCTCTATCTGTGTTGCCATATCAGCAATCATCCACTGTATGGCCTGAAATGAAGTGATAATCCTGCCAAACTGTCTGCGGTCCTTTGCATACTTAATGGCCTCATCAAGACAGGCACGGGCAATCCCCAAAGATTGAGATGCAATCCCTATACGGCCACTGTCTAATGCAATCATGGCAACCTTAAATCCCAGCCCTTCTCTACCTAATAAATTCTCCTTTGGGATCTTGCAATCTTCAAATATCAGCTCAACAGTGTTGGATGCCCTCAGCCCCATCTTGTCCTCTTTATTTCCCACTAGAAATCCGGGTAGATCCTTTTCCACAATAAAGGCAGACAAGCCACGGTTGGCCTTATCCGGATCAGTTCGTGCTATCAGGTTGATTACACCTGCATAACCACCATTGGTAATAAAGGACTTTGTCCCGTTTATCAGATAATAATCACCCTTATCTTCCGCCCTTGTCTTCATACTACCCGGGTCTGAGCCGGCCTCCGGCTCTGTAACAGCAAAACTCCCCAGCATCTCCCCACCGGCTAAGGGTACTAAATATTTACGTTTTTGTTCTTCGATCCCAAACTTCAGCAAAGGCGCTGTAGATAAATTTGCCACCGACATGGTAACCGCTGTAGACGCACATGCATATGCTATCTCCTGCAAAGCCAGGCAATAGCTTACAGCCCCTGCATCAGAGCCACCATACTCAGAAGGGACCATCATGCCGAGTAGCCCAAGAGTGCCCATCTTTCTCACGGCATCTTCAGGGAATATCCCTTCTTTGTCCCCCTCCCCTGCATAAGGTTCCAGTTCCTTTTTTGCAAAATCCCTGGCCATCAACCTGATCATCTCTTGTTCACTTGTGAGTTGAAACGACATCACGGCCTCCTCATGGGACATAAATAACGACCAAAAGTTCTGTGGTCTCTTTGGTAGGATTGCTGAGTTTATGGCGCAGGGCGGAATTAAAATGGATATTCCCTCCCTTGCCAAGTGTTGTGATATTCTGACCGACCTGAACAGTGACTCCTCCCTTTAGCACATAAATAAATTCTTCTCCTTCATGGTGATACTCAACACCCTTATGTTCTGTGACAGGATCAATGGTAACAAGATATGCCCGCAAATGCCTGTCTAGTCCTGGTTTGGTAAGTGACGTATATGCATATGACTCTACTCTCTTCTTATGACTCTTCACACGCCTCTTTGCCGCATCTTTCTCTTCCTCTGATTCGAGTTGCTCCATATCTACCTTTAGTGTGCGACCGATCTGAAGCACCAGTGAGACTGGCGGAACAATTTCATCTTTCTCTACCTTCTCAAGTACATCCAGGGGATAACCTATCTCGAGGGAGAGGTCTTCCAGACTCAGGCCCTTTTCTTTTCTGACAGATCGTATCCTCTGGCCAAAAGATTCCAGAACCCTTCTTTTTTTGGCCATATCACACCTCCATTTCTATAATCATGGTTACAGATTCCCCTCCCCCTAAACATAAAGTGGCCTGTCCGATATCTATGCGGCGCCTTTTCATCTCGTAAATCAGAGTAGTCAGAACCCGAGCGCCAGATGCACCTATCGGGTGCCCTAGCGCCACTGCTCCACCATTTACGTTAACTGTCTCAGGATCAATGCTAAGCTCCCTCAAGATAGCCACAGTAGAGCCTGAAAACGCCTCATTTATCTCATGCAGCTGTATATCAGACAACCCCACCCCAGCCTTCTTCAATGTCTTTGGTATGGAATATATGGGGGCCATAAGCACATACTTAAGCTCAATGCCTGCAGAACCAAATGCAACAATCCTTGCAAGGATATCAAGGCCTAAAGATAACGCCTTTTTTCTGGAAGTAACTACAAGGGCTGACGCCCCATCACTGATAATAGAAGAATTGCCTGCCGTGGCATAGCCATCTTTTTGGAAGGCGGGTTTCATCTTAGCCAGCGCCTCCATGCTTGTTGGCCTGGGGCCTTCATCCGTATCAATTCTTATAATACCCTTTTTCCTATCAGGGACGCCCACCGGGACAATCTCTTCAGCAAACCTGCCGCAAGTTATGGTATCAATGGCCCTTTCATATGACTGGCAGGCATATGCATCCTGATCCTCTCTGGTTACCCCCCATTTTTTTGAGATGAGGTCATTACTTACACCCATATGGAAATCATTCACCACATCCCAGAGACCATCATGTACCATGTGATCCACCAGGGCGGCCGATCCCATTCTTATCCCTGATCTGGAATCAGGCAGATAGTGGGGTGCAGCGCTCATATTCTCCATCCCGCCTGCAACCACAATCTCTGCAAAACCTGTCTGCACATACTGGGCTGCGAGCATAACAGATATAAGGCCGGACCCGCATACCTTGTTTACAGTGAGTCCGCCTTTCTCTGCAGGTATTCCAGCCTTTATGGCAGCCTGCCTGCCTGGATTCTGTCCGTAACTTAGGGGTAAGACCATGCCCATTACCACCTCGTCCGCATCTTCAGGTTTAAGGCCGGCCCTGGATAGAGCCTCTTTGATTACAACCGCACCAAGATCCGTAGCCCCAACCTTACTTAATCCACCCTGAAAAGTCCCCAAAGGTGTCCTGCATGCACCCACAATTACTGCATCATTTTCATCCCTCATCTACCTTCCTCCATGCAAAGTTTTTATATGAAAATAGCTATCAGCTCTCAGCGATCAGCATTCAGCTTAAAAAAATATAAAATAAATTCAGTCCTTATATAGCTAATCCGCCTAAGGGCCGATGAGGGCAAAAGGCCCCTACAAAGCTTTGTGCCTATTTTCATACAAGCCCACAATATCTAGCCAGAAATCAGCAAAGATGCAAGGATTATCCACACGATAGAGATCCAATAGAACTTAAGAGTTTGTAATCTTTCACAAATTCTAAAAAGAGCCTTTGATGGTAAGACAAATGGAGTTGTCTTTTGTAAATCAAATAAAAATTTCGCCTGATAGAAAAATCCTGGATTGGTATACAAACAAGATCGCCTTTAGCAACCTCTCTTTTCACCGCATGAATAGAAAGTATGGAGACACCCAAGCCCACCATAACCGCCTCTTTGACAGCCTCAGAACTCCCTACTTCACAGACAACATTAAACTGAGCCAAACCCCTGCCGGTGTTTTTTAAGACATAGTCTTCCAATACCTCCCTTGTACCCGAACCCCTCTCCCTCATAATGAAAGGCTCCTTACACAGAGACTCAAATGTGACAAGACTCTCCTTGCTCCAGGGATGATTCTTCGGGACGACCAGGACAAGACAGTCATCCCATAAAGGCTCACTAATCAATTTTCTGTTTAATGATTGCTTTCCAATAAATCCAATCTCAGAGCGATTATCCAGTATCATCTCTAATGTTTCTTCACTATCCGTAGTCTGGATATGGATTTTAATATTAGGATAACTCATACTAAAACTTTTTAGTACCTGAGGGAGTATATACGTAGCAGGAATAGTGCTGGCACTTATAAAGATATTGCCGGATGCATCATCTCTTACCATTGAGACCTTTTCTCTTGCCTCATCTCGTAACTTAAGGATCCTCTTTGCATAACCATAGGCCACCTTGCCTTCAGGTGTCAAAGTAATCCCTGTATTTTGCCTATTAATAATCCTTGCATTTACTACCTGCTCTAAATTCTTAATACGTTTGGTTAAAGAAGGTTGTGTAAGAAACATCTTCCTAGCTGCACGAGAAAAACTCCTTTCCTCTACCAGATAAACAAGTGCCTCCAACTGTTCCATAGTTATATTTTTGAAATTTTCATACGCGATATGACCCATAAAATCCAAGTATCATAAAGTTTGATTATAATCAATCATATATTATAACTTTTTTGAATTTGCTATATTCTCTAAATCTATTAGATATCCAAAATGTGTCCAGCAAATAAAGGTAAGAAAAGGAGGATATGATGAGCAGATTCTGGACAGAAAAAACCTGGATTATCTTAGGAGGCCTTATCTTTGGGGCCGGTGCATGTCTGCTTACGAGGTGGGGAAATCCTCCAAACATGGGCATCTGTGTGGCCTGCTTTTATCGAGATATTGCAGGTGGACTAGGGCTACATCGAGCAGGGGTAGTGCAGTATCTACGCCCTGAAATCATGGGTTTTGTGTTTGGCGCTCTTATCTCTGCATATGCCTTCAAAGAGTTTAGACCCAGGGGAGGTTCTTCACCCATAATACGTTTTTTGTTAGGTGCGTTTTTCATGATAGGAGCGCTCGTCTTTCTTGGATGTCCTATCAGGGCGCTTGTCAGGCTTGCAGGTGGTGACCTTAATGGAATCACTGCCCTTCTAGGGGTGATTTTCGGGGCATTTATCGGCATCCGGTTTTTAAAAGGAGGTTATAATCTTGGCCGCTCAGGTAAAGTTTCTACAGTATCGGCATGGATGATCCCTTTATTTATGCTTACACTTCTCCTGTTCGTCATATTCAAGCCACACTTTCTCTTTTTTAGCCAAAAAGGGCCTGGTTCAATGTATGCCCTACTTTGGATCTCGCTTGCTGCAGGTCTCTTTGTAGGTTTCATTGCCCAGCGCACAAGGATGTGCTTTGTAGGAGGCTGGAGAGACATCATGCTGGTAAAAGATTTTTATCTTTTCAGTGGTATTGCTGCCTTTTTCTTTGGTGCATTGATTTGCAATTATTTGCTTGGTAACTTTTCCTCTGGTTTTTACCACTGGGGTTTTGACAACCAACCAGTAGCTCATAGCAATCACCTTTGGAATTTCTTGGGCATGGCTTTAGCCGGTCTCACCGCTACCCTTTTGGGTGGATGTCCTTTGCGGCAGACAATCCTGGCAGGCGAAGGTGATACCGATGCAAGTATTACTATCCTTGGTCTTATTGCAGGAGCTGCATTTTCTCATAACTTTCTTCTGGCAAGCAGCCCTAAAGGTGTGGGTGAATTTGGACCACTAACAGTAATTATAGGTCTGGTATTTTCTCTGGCTATCGGCTTTTCAATGATGGAAAGGGCAAGATAACATGGCTTTTAAATTAAGAAGAAAGACCCCATTTGAAGGCAGCGGCCTTATTCTATTTGCCAGGGTGGAAGATGCTATAAAGGCAGAAAGGGCGCTTAAAGGGGCCAATTATGTTGTAAAGCTGGTTGCCCCGCCTCCTAGTTTAAGAAAAGGCTGCGATTTGGCGGTAGAGATAAATCTGGTTGAGCAGATGGGTATAGAGAGGCTTCTTAAACAGAGAGATGTAACCTATATTGAACTCGTTGCCTTAAAAGGTGACTTAGAACTTTTGGACATTGTCAAGATCACCCACTTTGGAGATGCAATAATGGTCAAGGCGGCCAATATGAAGCTCACTTTCGATAAGAATACAGGGGTAATCTTAAATACCTCCGGCGGAGGCTGTCCTGACATCCCCTATCTCCACAATGAATTGATCGATAAAAAGCTTACCGAAATACCAAGGCCAAAGGATCTTGGTTATACATTATGTGCCTTGATGCTGGATAGGGCCTTTATGGAGTCTCTTAAGCTTTATATGAAAACAGGGGTCGGGGATCAGGGGGGTTCCAATAACATTCCCCTGGCCCCCTTCAAAGGGGGAATTAAAGGGGCGTCACCCTTTCAAAGGGGGATTTACGGGGGACAAAGGGGGAATCTGTCTGTGCAGATTAAGGGATGGAGGGATTCTTGAGCTATACCTTCTATCGCGATTTGCTAATACATCCTTCGGCGGAGCTTAAAGGGGAATCGCTCCCTTATGTTTGAGCCCGAAGGGCAAGTTAGGGAGCGCCCGTAAGCAAGCCGAAAGGATGTATCAAAAAGCGATAAAATGCAAGCGAGAGAACCCTCATCCCGAAAATATTTTCATCTTTCGTTGTGCCTGCCCAGCAGGCATGGGGGTTTGTAAATATGGAGAAAAATATTTAAGATGATGCTCATTTGCGGAACAGTGCCAATAAGGGACTTCCCTCTCACCTTGGGAGAAGTAAGGTTTGGTGGGGAGTTCTTGGCCATCAATGATTTGAAGATCCCCTGCACCCAGGGTACTGCTGCCTTAATAAGTGCAGCATGTATTACATGTGAGTACCTAAAGATTGACCCCCCTCAAGCACTGCTTGCCGGCGATATTGGTGAAGGAAAAGGGAGCAGATCCCTCTATGAATATCTTATAAAAAATGTCTATACACTCTCACCTGATGTATTGGTGCTGCACTATATCCTCCCGGTTATGGGACTGATGAGAAAAGTATGCGAATCTGTAGAAAGATGTCCAAAGAGACCAATCATGATTGCTGATGCCTCCTCGATGTATGCAGTAAAGGCAACAGGCCTGGCAACAAGATTCGATATCTTTACCCCGGATCTTTCTGAAATGGCATTTTTAGCTGACGTGGAGGCTACACACCCTGCCTATATAAGCAGGCATCTTTTTAATACAGATATAAACCATGTCCATACATTAATAGAGACTGCCTACCAAAACAAAGGTGCTTCCAAGTTATTATTAATTAAGGGGACGACTGATTATGTGGTTAAGGATGGGCGAATTATAAACACCATTGCTGAGCCTGACATCCCTGAATTAGAGGCCATAGGAGGAACAGGGGATACTATTACCGGGATGGTTTCCGCCTTTGCCTGGGCCGGACTGAAATTGCACGAGGCAGCTATAATCGCAGCAAAGACAAACCGTGTGGCAGGCCGGTATGCTAAGGCTACGCCTGCTACAAAGGTATGGGGGATCATATCCCGATTCCCAGAGGTATTTAATGATAATCTCTGCGAATGGAGCGGGGTGTGTATGAAAACAGGAGTCAGGGATCAGGGGTCAGTTTAAGATGGGGGAGAAAAGTGGGGGCCTTTTGCCCTCATCGGCCCGCTTAAGAGGAACAGGGTCTACTGATGAATATCAGGAGGTAAAAAAATAATGATAGAACTCGATGTGCGAGGATTTAGTTGTCCTATCCCTGTGGTAAAGACAAAAAAGGCCATTGATGAAAATCCAAATGAGCCTATAACCGTATTGGTTGAGACAGTGGTGTCAAAAGAGAATGTAGAGCGATTTGCCTCAAGCAGGGGGTATACGATCCAGGAAGAAAGAGTAACTTCAGATGAGTATCGTCTCTTACTTATCCCGGATGACAAATAACCCAATGATTTATGGTAATATAGTAATTTATTAAAAAGATAAAGGATCAAATGAATGATAAAACAGAAATACATCTCACTACAGGCTGACGACATCCCTTCTTATTTTGGCTTTGATAATATGCCCTATTGGTGGTGAGGAGTGTTGCCAAGTTGCTAATTCTAGGGTATAAACCAGGCTATCCCGTGGATAAGGAAAAAAGAAGGGGGCACGTCATAGGAAAAGTAAGGTATGACTAAAATAAAGAGGATATATCTGGATCATGCAGCTACAACTCCTACTCACCCTGAGGTCTTGGAGGCTATGCTTCCTTACTATAAGGAGTTTTTTGGTAACCCCAGCAGTGCCTATACCTTAGGACGCAAGGCAAGAAAGGCCGTTGATGAAGCAAGGACGGATGTTGCCTCACTTATTGGTGCTGACCCTTTAGAGATAGTCTTTACCAGCGGCGGGACAGAGGCGGATAACCTTGCCATAAGGGGAATAGCCTATGCCGGAGAGGCAAAGGGAAGACACATAATTACCTCTGCCATAGAGCACCATGCAGTGTTAAATACCTGTAGATATTTAGAGGAAAGAGGGTTTAGGGTAAGTTATCTACCGGTAGATGGGTATGGTCTCGTAGATCCCGATGATGTGAAAAAGGCCATCACATCTGATACTATCCTTATAAGCATCATGTACGCCAATAATGAGGTCGGTACCATTGAACCTATTAAAGAAATCGGACTCATTGCCAAAAAAAATGGCATCCTATTTCACAGCGATGCGGTGCAGGCAGTGGGAAAAATCCCTGTAGATGTAACCGATCTCAATGTAGATCTGCTTTCTATCTCCGGACATAAAATATACGGCCCTAAAGGTGTTGGCGCCCTCTATATTAAAACCGGGGTAGAGATAACCCCTCTTCTCTATGGTGGAGGTCATGAGATCAAGTTATTGAGACGTCCGAAATGATAAGTTGTTGAGACTTCCGAGTAACTTGTTTGACCGAATTTGATATAACTTGTTGATTTTTCTGGACACTATCCAGATATAAAGCATCGGCCTGTTGCCCCATCGGCCTTAGACATGTTTTGTAAAAGTTATTTTCGGTTACACTGCCGCGAAGCGGCACAATCTAGCTTTTTACGAAAGCATCATTGAATTTAATTATAATCAGTCACATATTATAACTCTTTTGAATTTGACATATTCCTTAATTTTCTTAAAAGTAGCAAAATGAACTTTGAATCCGGACGCTCCATCCGCCAAAGGCGGAACGGACAGGAGCACAGAGCGAATCAATCTAAACTAAATACAGAGGGGGAACAAATGGATGATAAGACTAAAATACATCTCACAGAGACTGTCCATGGTGCAGGGTGAGCATGTAAGATAGGTCCGGGAGACCTGGAAAAAGCGCTGTGTGGCTTGCCCGCTACATCTGATCCAAGATTGATTGTAGGTATGGAACGGCCAGATGACGCTGGTGTGTATAAATTACGGGATGATCTGGCCCTTGTCGTAACCCTTGACTTCTTTACACCTATTGTTGATGACCCATATACGTTTGGTCAGATTACCGTGGCAAACGCCCTAAGCGATATCTATGCCATGGGCGCAAGGCCAATCCTGGCCATGAATATAATATGTTTTCCTATAAACAAACTGGACATATCCATCTTACAGGAAACCCTCCGAGGTGGATCAGACAAGATGCGCCAGGCAGATGTACTCCTGGCAGGTGGGCATAGTGTGGAAGACGATGAATTCAAATACGGACTGTCTGTCACAGGCACTATACATCCAAATAGGGTGTTGACCAATTCAAAAGCCAAGGTGGGGGATAAACTCATCCTTACCAAACCCATAGGCACCGGGATTATCTCTACTGCAATAAAGGCCAAGATGGCTGATGACATCTCTACTCAAGCGTCAATAGAGTCTATGAAGACATTAAACAGGAGGCCTGCAGAGCTTACGAGTAAATTCAATGTCCATGCATGTACTGATGTATCAGGGTTTGGCCTTTTGGGTCATGCATGTGAGATGATAGAGGATACAGACGTCGGTATGACCATCTATGCATCCAATGTCCCTATCTTACCAGGCACAAAGGAATATGCCAAACAAGGGCTCATCCCCGGAGGGACATACCGCAATCAGCAGTTTAGGGTCCACATGATAAATAAAAATAAAGAGATACCCGAGGATATGATGCATGTCCTCTTTGATGCGCAGACATCAGGAGGCCTGCTTATCGCTATTCCGGAACCTGATGCAAACAGACTGCTCAGCGCAATGCATAAAGAGGGGATAGTAGATGCAACGATTATTGGGGAGATAACAGATGAGACCAAGGGGAGAATTGTTGTGAGTTAAGGAGTTGACTCCTCAACTTTTCCACGGTAGCCTTCTCCATGGACAATTCTTCTTCGCACAAAAAACGCAAGGGGCTGGAACTGGGACATCTTTTGCCAGCAGAGCAACTGCTGAGATGGATTTGCTTGGTACCATTACAAGATAGGGACTCAGGCTCATATTGATCAACTTTGCATCGAGGGTCTTAAATATAACCTTTTGCCCCTCTAATCCCCAATCACAATAGCCAGGGCTGAACCGCCAGCTGCATTGCAGGCCCTGAGAGTCTATCCGGTTCCTCCAATCCGCCTCAATCATATCTGCCACCATTTCAGCACATTCAGATCCCACTGTATCGAATACCAACTGACGGATAACGGGCGTATTATCCCCGCAGGCCCTTTCAAACTCAATTCCCAAGGTGGCAATCATAAACACGATTAAACAATTCCCGCTACACATACCCGCCAGACGGGAAAACATAACACTTTGGATAATTCCTGCTTCTGTCTTGATACCATGCCTGTTTGTCTCAAGCACTGGGATGATATGATAGATCCCCTTGGGCCTCACGACCTTTTTTGCCACAGTGAGTGCCTCATCCAGCGTTCTTTCTATCTCCAAAGGAATGGCATTGTTTGCATCTCTATATCCCAATTTATCCAGTGTGTTATTTCTCAATGTCTCTATGAAGTCATTATTAAACTCTGGTGTGATAATTACCATGGTCTCTCTTAATAGCTGTCTCCGTTTCCTCTAAAACGATCACGGCTGATTCAGCATACCCATCTGCCCCATACGACCTTGCCAGTACCTCGTTTAAGGGCGCCCCACCCACGATAACTATTGTATGGGGAGATTTGACTTTTACTTCCTGTATTATATCCCTCATACCAACCATGGTTGTCGACATCATTGCAGATAGTGCAAGGACCCTAGCATGATTCTCTTGAACAGCTTTAACAAAGATTTCCTTTGGTACTTCACGTCCAAGGTCAAATACCTGATAACCACTGGTCCTGTATATCCCTGCTATGATGTTTTTGCCAAGATCATGGGGGTCTCCTTCTACCACCCCTATAACAAGGGGAATATCTACTCCATTGCTATCACTATCTCCCTTGAGCGATGAGAGACTGTCCAGGGCTTTGGTAACCATGTCCATACATAGAAGAAACTCCGGTATAGATGTGTCATTAGACATGAGTTTGTGACGGACTTGTTCCAATCCCCATATAAGGGCATGGCGAACCTCATCTGATGGTAAACCAGTACTAAACACCGTATCCATTGCTACACTCATCACATTATCATCGTGCTCCCATACTGCTTCCACCAACCTATTCATTAGCATGTTCTTTTCTATTGCTTCTGTCATTGCTTCCCTCCTGAACTTTATCCGTATATTTGAGATGCCTTAACCATGGCCAGGGCATTCTCTAATGGGGCATTGGGTGGAAATTCACAGCCCGGGGCCAGGATAAATCCACCTCCGTCAGCCAGGGCCTCGATCTGCATCCTGCACGCCTCCATCACCTCGTACGGGGTACCATAGCTTAGAAGGGGTGTGTCAATATAACCCATCAAAACAACTTGATCCCCGTAACGTTTTTTGAGTTCTTTTGGACTTGAGCAGTCGTCAGGCAACTGGGCAAAGGTTATAAAACCAGGCTCCATAAAACGTATCTGAGAATCAAAATAAACGCCATCCCCACAGTTATGGACACCTACAACGCATCCCTTGCGACGTATTGCGCCAGCCATCTCCCTGGCAAAGGGGCCTTCAATCTTTTCCCATAGTTCCTTACTAAGGCCATTCCAAGAAGCAAATAGAGTATCCAGAGTCACAGCCAGTACACCGGTATCACACTGTGCCTCAACGTATTCAATCAAGACCTCTGTTATAGTGTGCATTGCTGCCATGACCTCTAAAGGATAATTGATACAGTCTCGAAAGAGGTGGTCTGGCCCACGCATCATATTCAGCACACCTAAAGGGCCGAAGGCAAATCCAGACACAAGGCCTTTAAACCCTACTTTCTTCACCAGGATGCGGAGTGTTTCCAACATAGATTGCATTCTTTGCGCTTCCTTAAACTCTATCCTCCCGAGCTTTCTGTAATCATCTACATCTTTAATCAACGGGCATGTATACTCAGGGTGAGGTGTTGAGTCCTCCGGGTAGACCATCTTCTGCCCGAAGTCTGCTGCCTCGATTGACAGGTCGAGCGCAGTCCCAATCGCCTCCCCACCGATCAACTTGAACCCGGCCAACAGTGCCTCAGCAGCAACCTCCGGCTTTAGTGCAAAATCTGAGTAGGATGCTCCAACCAGACGTCGGCATGCACCAAACATCATAGGATAGCAAGCAACATGATCCGGTTCCTTATGGCCAAGAATAGTAATTAAACGCTCGATGTTTGTCAGTTTGGAAAAACGCCCTCTGGCACTGCTGAAATAGGCTAGACCATCAAGAAGCCATTCCGGGACAAGGCCTGGGTGTGGCACCTGTCCCTTAAAAACAGGCTGTATTATCTTTCCCAATGACCCTTTCTCATCCATAATATACCCCCTTTATTGATCCAAAAAGCAAAGACAAGACCAACAGATAGATAGCATATACGCGAAAAATCTTCAAATCCCCTCTCTTACTGTTCAAGAGAATTCCTCTTGGGGCAACAGCCCGTTAACCTCAACTCCCTAACTCCTTAACTCTTAACCCTTAACTCCCAACTCTCAGCTCCTTAACTCTTTAACTCACCAACTCATTAATAGTTTGCTTAACAGTTGCATATTATGTATAAAAATGTTCACAGACTTGATCTAAGCAGTATAACTTAAATTAAAGTAAGATATGTAAAATTTGTTATTAGAGTGCCAGTAGTATTAACAAAAAGGTGTTTCAAACCGCAAGGGAGGATAAGGAGGCCAAAATATGAATGAATTAAAATTTGACGAGGCTATTTGTGCAAAATGTGAGACCTATGACTGCATTATGAAGTGTCAATACATGGATATGGATTTGGAGCAGGCAAAACAGGAAAAATGGAAGCTTATAAAAGGCGAGGATTCCTCTATCTTAACGGACTGCGTAACATGTTATGCCTGTGAGGAATACTGCCCCTATGACAATCACCCCTTTTATCTCATTGTAGAGCGGCAGGAGGAGAAAGGGGTACATCCTGTTCCCAAGCCTATTGAAAAGTCTCAAGTTACAGCTATGGCGCCTAAGGGGAAGATCGATTATAAAGAGATA
>JAYEFR010000064.1:0-3850 GCA_034716155.1 Thermodesulfobacteriota bacterium | reverse complement strand
TTGCAATACCAGGAGAAGTGGCGGAAAACATAATAGCTAACCCCCCGGAAGATGGGCTTGCAGAAGGTGAAGATGACACCGGGAGCAACAAGACCCCTCTATTTGATGGGGGCAGCGATGATAAATGTTTTATAGCCACTGCCGCATTTGGATCCGCTATGGAACCAGAGGTGATTACACTGAGAGAGTTCAGGGACACTATGCTCAAACCACACGCCATGGGCAGGTTATTTGTCAATGGCTATTACTGGATGAGTCCTCCTATTGCTGCATTCATCGCATCAAGACCAGGGATGAAGGCCATTGTAAGATATCTTTTCAGGCCTTTGATTCATATAATCAAGAGCCACTACCTGGGTAGATAGACTTATAGTATAGTTGTGGCTATTGCTTTTTCAGGGAGAAGTAGAATGTGTTGAATATATGGCCTCCTATGTCAAAGATACCCCGGCCTAAATAATAACCGTCGCTGATCTTTTTCAGCTCATCATTTAGTGGTCTCACCCAAAATGGGTTTCCCTGCCTGTTGTAATTCACCCTTAGTACCTTTTGCCCGTCTCCAAGGATTGAATCTATTACCCCTATTTTGAAATTACCAATGCGGATCATGCCGAGGAATTCATTGTATCCACCGCGTCCCCCACCCTCGTCCTCAACATCATCTGGAAAGAATTTTCGGTGATGAAAAAAACGTATATCAGGGAGTATTCCAGTGACCAGCCTGACCTCGAAATATCCCCTTAATTCCTTGGGATCAGGTGTCGATGCCTTTGCAAAATCTTCCTTTAGCCGTAAAAAGTCTTTTAAACCCATATCTTTTCTCCTTAATCTAATAATTTTGCGATCTTTTCTGCTGCCCTTGTTGCAAGCGCCATGATCGTTACCTGGGGGTTTACCCCAAGGCTTGTTGGTATGCTGCTTCCATCCACCACAAAGAGCCCGGGAACATTGTGACACTGATGATTGGTGTCTATAGCAGAATCTTTGCCGGTTAGTCCTATCTTTGCAGTACCTACTGCATGATAGGCACTAAGGAGTAAGTTCTTTGGTGTCCATCTGCGCTGTATTACCATATCTATATCCTCAGGTCTCTCCACTATGGGATGGTCGAAGGTCGACAGGAACAATTTTTTTGCACCTGCTGCAAAAAAGACCTTGCCCAATATAGCCATACCCCGTATAAGGTTTTCAGTATCCTTTTTATTTAGATAGTAAAAGATGAAGGGAAGATCTCCGATCCCGGGCCTTACAAAGCCAGTGCTGATATCTTTCACCATACAGCCAAATATTGCGAGATTATGATATGATTTGACCAGATTGACATAATCTTGTCCCACCCCAGGTAATATGCTTGTAAAAACCATAAAGGGGGGTGTACCTCCTTCAAACGTAAGTCCCTCCCTGTGAAACTCGTCAATCATATATCCCTGGGGTATACTTGAAGGATTTTTCATATCCTTCCCTGGGAAATGCGCAATTGCAAAGACAGATGGGTGTACGGTCAAGTTCTTGCCAATCCATTTATTTCCTCTTACCAGATGGTTCTTCTGTATTATCGTAGGTGTAATAAGGGTACCACAAGCTAGAACAGTTGCCTTTGCAAAACATGTCAAGGAGACTTTTCCCCCATTTTTTCCTTTGCCATAAGCCTTTACCCCGATGGCCCTTTTCCCATTTGTAAGGATATCTTTTACCTCAAAATTTGTAAACAGCTGGGCAGCCGCATTCAATGCCTTGGGTATATATGTCAAATTGGTAGATTGTTTTGCATCCTTGGGACAGCATTGTGTACATACGCCTTGCCCATCGCAATCAATAATATTATGCCTAAGGGGACCGCAACTGTAACCAAATTTATCGCAGCCTTGTTTGATGATTTCCCCGATAGGACCAATATACTTGGCCTCACACTCTTGAACATGGATTATCTCCTCCACACGTTCAAAATAGGGCGCCATCTTTTCAGGTGAAAAATCAGTTAACCCATCAGTTACCCACTGATTCAACACATCATCCGGGGCACGAAAACAAGTAGCTGAGTTTATCAAGGTAGTACCGCCAACCGCCTTGCCCATCTGTATCGGTATGAAGGCATTGCCAATAGTTGCAGTGATTCCTCCATTACGGTAGGTCATCGGTATCATATCCTTGGGATTGCCGGTAAATACATCTCTCCTGTAAAAATCACCTGCTTCGATAATGGCAACTGCAAGACCCTTTTCTGCGAGCTCTTTTGCTACTACAGCACCTCCTGCACCAGTGCCTACTACTACCACATCTGCCTCTATGGTCTCGTCTGTATCAAATGAATAGGCAGGGAATATCTGTTTCATCCAGCGGGGCTCGGGCTCGGGTTTGATCTTTTCTTTACGATAGGGGATGCCCATAGATTCATGTACCTCAGGGGAGCTTGCGTAATAGAACTTGAAAGGCAGGCAGATCGCATTGCCTATTGTCCGTTTGAGAAAGCTTCTGGAATCCATTAATCCCTTCAAAAACGCAAAGCGCTGTGACGGCCCAAGCCTGTTAAATGTTTTATAATGGTTTAAGAGAGGGAAGAGGTTGACCAGGGTCATAAAGAGAGAAAGGCCCCAATATGCAAGGGTATTTTGTGATATATCTTTCTCCAGGCTTTTTAAGACTCCTTCGGCCTTTAACGGTAGATCCGGACTATCATGGAAGAGGCTATCAGCTATTGCCAGTGCTATATCATGAGATGGGATCTCCCTGGTTTGTTTCCTGTGAGATTCCCTTTTTTGGCCAGGAGAACCAAACTCAAATTGAGGGTACATCCTTAGGGACCGGACAAGCATATTTGAAGACGTCTTCCCTCTAACCCTGGCCCACAAAGAATCACTATCTGTATAAATATCACCGGTAAATGGACTTTCTCCTGAAAAGAGCGTAAGAGACCTCACCCCATCAAGTGTCATTTGACTGCCATCATCACTAGAAAACCTTCCTCTGTAAATAAAACCATGTAGGCATGTCTTTATATCACCGGTGAATGGTCTGGATGTGGCGAAATCCGGTATATCAATAGAGCCTACCACCTTAATACCTCTGTTCCAAATCACCTTTTTTGCATGGAGAAAAAGAGAAAATTCGATACGAGCAGGCTTATCGTGCATAATAGGTTCTAGATAACCCTTAATCCCGTCATTCATATGAAGGGCCAGTGATATCATACTTATTAGTGCGCCCTTTGTGAGGCTGGTTTGAGTGGGAGGGAGGGCTTCTTAATAGGGCCCTGTTGTTTCAACTCTTTCACCCTCTTTTTTAATGAGCTAAATATTTCAGGGAATGTTGTTTTGGCCAGGAACTTTTCAATAAAACCTGGCATGGCACGCCCCACATCCATGGTAGTTGTGTAAGTGACGATTACACGTGTATCATCGTAGGGCTCAACGCGCCAGTAACCCTGCGAATCCCGGATGGGACCACTTACATAGAACCAGTAGGTCGTATGGTTTTCTTCATCAATGATATATGAAAGTCTGTAGTCAAACTTTAGGAATAAAACCTTCACCTTACAATCCATCAGGAGTCTGTCGCCTTGCCAAACAAGTGGTTTGTAGTATACGACCTGTGGCAAAAACTCTCCAAATGAATCAAAGTCCGTGATGACCCACCATACCTCTTGCACGGTTCCTTCTACCAGGCATTGCCCTGTGGGGAGATAGACCTTAGTGATAGGATGCTGTTTTAAATCCATGAGGATCTCTCCATTTTCTAAGGCCTGACGCCTCTGGTCATTCATTGGGGTATCTTCAGCCGGAAGGGGCATTGGCGCTGCTATAGTCAACAATGTTATAGTAATAAGCATTTTTGAGTACCGATACATAAAAAA
>JAYEFR010000063.1:0-19613 GCA_034716155.1 Thermodesulfobacteriota bacterium | reverse complement strand
CTTTTATAAGTTTTCATGTCCTTTTCGGCCGCAACCAAGGATGAAAATGCTTTCGGAAATGATTAAAATTATCTCATCTTTTTCTTTAAGCTGAATGCTGATCCCCGTCCCCTGTTTTCATATAAACACCACAGAAAATCAGATATGTCAAACTTTGCGAATATGACCATAAGGCCAGGAAGCGCCTCTACTCATCAGGCCTTAGCTTGGTATGGAGCAGTGCCTTTAATCTTGATAACATTTCAGGGGGGACATTATGATGGGTCTCCACCTTATTTGTCAGCCTTATGGTAAGAGAGTAGGTGTGAAACAGGGTCTTGCACATTTTACATTTATCAAGGTGGCTACTGACCTCCTCCATTAGATCAGGAGGAAGGTCTTCATCCATATAGTCATATAATAATGCTATGATCTTCTTACAGTTCATCTTGTCCTTCCAGTAGATGAAGCATATCTTGTAAAGTAGATGGATAACCTTTGTCTTAAGATAAGCCTACCTCTGTGGAGTTTGGACTTTACTGCAGGCACGCTCAAGCCTAAGGCATCTGCTATCTCTTCATTTTTGAGACCATCTATGTCCTTCATTATTACTACGGTCCTCATTGACTCCGGCAGTTCATCAATGGCATTTATAAGCATAGTCTTGCTCTCGTCAGACAGAAGGACATCCTCTGGCAGGGAGGACCAGTCATACGCGTATGTATCTTCGTGTTCCATATTGCCGTAGCGGCCTTGATCCATAGTCTTTTTCCCTCTGGAGAGGACACGCAGAAATCCATATGCGGTGTTTGTAGTGACCCTATATAGCCAGGTAGAAAAAAACGCATTATCCCTTAGGGTGTTTATCTTTGACAATACTGTAAGAAATACATCCTGCATGATCTCTTCCGCAGCCATCTTATCCCTCGTAAGGTGAAATCCAAGGTTGTAAACCTTATCAGAATAACGTCTAACAATCTCTTCCATTGCTTTATTATCACTCTGCTTGATTTTAGTAACCAGATCAGCATCCTTTAGACCCGTATAGTCTATACTCATTGTTTAGATACAGCTGCCTCCTTATTGGATTCACCCATGTCCCATGTAAGTATCAGGTGCCTTGCCGCCCATACCTCATCGACCCTGCCGACAGGGGAGACAAATGGCATGTCCTTGAATATCTCTGGTGATGTTTCTGCCAGAGTAGCAATTGTCTCCATGATGTCTGCAAACCTCTTTAATTCCTCAAGGGGTTCAGTCTCTGTAGGTTCTATCATAATGGCGTTATTTACAACCAGGGGAAAATATATTGTTGGGGGATGAATCCCAAAGCCTATTAATGCCTTTGCTATATCCATGGTAGTGACCCCATTAGCCTGTTGGCGCTTATCTGTAAGTACAAATTCATGTAGGGTAGGGGTGGTATAAGGGATATCAAAAGACTTGGATAGCCTGGTCTTTATATAATTGGCATTAAGTGTGGCCACATGAGATACGTCTTTAATCCCCTCCGGACCGAGGCTCAGGATATAGGCAAGTGTCTTTATAAGTACTGCAAGGTTTCCCATTCCCGAATGGATTGTGCCTATGGAGGAGGTGGAGTCCCATTTAAGTGTATATGAATCCTTTTCATCTGCTACAATCCATGGAAGAGGCAAATAAGGTATCAGATGTCTCTTTACTAATACCGGGCCACTCCCTGGGCCGCCGCCTCCATGAGGCGAGGCAAATGTCTTGTGAAGGTTTAGGTGCATACAGTCGGCGCCCATATCACCTGGCCTGGATGTACCGAGGATGGCATTTAGGTTTGCACCATCCATATACAGGTAAGAACCATTATTATGGAGCAGCTCTGCAATATGGGCTATCTCTTGTTCAAATATGCCAAGGGTATTGGGGTTTGTAATCATAAGTGCTGCTACATCATCATCAAGATAGTCCTTGATGGTAGATGCCTCTAGATACCCGCGGGGCCCAGATGGTATTTGGACTGGATTAAAACCAGCTATTGTACATGAAGCAGGATTTGTGCCATGGGCTGTGTCAGGGATTAGGACAGTTGATCGATTCTCTCCTTTTTTCTCAAGGGCCTTTTTTATAATCAGCATGCCGGTAAGCTCACCATGTGCACCTGCTGCCCCCCACAGGGTAGATGCATCCATACCGCAGATCTCTTCTAAGTCTTTACTGAGCTCCATAAGTATCTTTAGAATATCTGTCATGGCGTATGTATCAGCAGGGTGTATATCTTTAACTCTACCTGCTATCTCTTCACATATCTTGGGATTATATTTCATGGTACATGACCCTAATGGGTATATACCGTGATCTATTCCGTAGTTAAGCCGCGATAGTCTGGTGAAATGCCTTACTGTCTCCACCTCTGAGACATCAGGGAGGTCTGGAAGATCCTCATTTTGTATGTCTTTGTCTATATCGTCCAATGGATATACATCAAAAGGGGCAGGCATTTGTCTGGTGTTTTTCCCTTGTTTATTTATGGCCGAAAGTAGGGGTTCCACCCTCTCCGGGAATATTGTTAGATCCTTTCTTTCATGCATTCTACGTCCTTTTTTGTATTCATCTCCGTTACCGTGAGAAGTTGCCCCCCTGGTATCTCCGGGTAAAGGTTCTCTATACGTATGCCAGGTACAAGACCAGCTTCTTCAAGCGCCTTTATCCTTGCATCCTCCATCCTTACTACAAATTCATTGAACACGGGCCCATTAAATATCACATCTATCCCCTTTTCCTTCATAAGTTTCATTAGATAGCGTGCGCCTGATGCACACTGGGCAGCAATCTTCTTTAAACCCCTTGGGCCTACTGCGCTTAGGTATATGGCAGCCCTTAGCGCGCACAATCCTTGATTAGAACAGATATTTGATGTGGCCTTTCCCCTCCTTATATGCTGCTCTCTGGTGGCGAGCGTAAGGCAGAATGCCTTTTTTCCTGAGGAATCTCTGGTAAGCCCCACAATTCTGCCTGGCATGCGCCTTATAGATGCCTTTGTGGTGCACAACACGCCCAGTAAAGGCCCCCCTGCATTTTGTGGATTGCCAAATGATTGGGCATCACCCACCACTACATCAGGGCCGAACGCCCCGGGTGGTTTTAAAAGCCCTAATGAGACCATTTCTGTTATTACAATACCCCAGAAGCCGGCCTTTGCTGCGGTTTGTGCGATTTTATCCAGGGGCTCTATAATGCCAAAAAAGTTGGGTTGTTGGATAAACAGTGCAGTATCGCTATCTACCATATCATTTAAGGCATCCAGATCTACCTGCCCGGATATGATATTAAAAGGGACCTCCAGTATTTCTACACTGCGGTTGAACTGGAGATATGTGTTTATTACTTTTCTATAGGCAGGATTTGTAGCCCTTGTAATCACGACCCTCTTTAAACCCTTTGCACTTATTGCCATGAGTGTTGCCTCTGCCAGGGCTGTAGCGCCATCATACATGGATGCATTTGATGCATACATCTTAGTGAGGGAAGCCATCATGCTCTGATACTCAAATATGGCCTGCAGGGTGCCCTGGCTTATCTCCGGCTGATATGGCGTATATGCGGTGTAGAATTCCTGTCTGGATGCTATGGCATCGACTACGGCAGGTATATGGTGGTTGTATATGCCCCCGCCTAGAAATGATATCTTATGCGGTCTAAACTGAAACCTGGCTCGAAGGGTCTCCTCATCAAGGGGTCCTTGAATATTGAGACTTTCCTTATACCTTAGGTGGGGAGGTATAGTCTCAAACAGCTCGTCTTCATCCTCTACCCCAATTGCATCGAGGATCTCTTTTCTTTCTTCTCTACTTAGAGGGATAAAACTCATCTATTTTGACTCGGTTGATACATAGGTCTCGTACTTGCCTGCATCCATTAAGTTATCTAACTCAGATGGGTCTGTTAGTTCAATTGCTATCATCCATGCATCACCATAACAATCTGTGTTTACAAGCTCTGGTGTATCCTCCAGGGTTTTATTTGCCTCTACAATAGTACCTGTTACCGGAGCATAAAGCTCCGAGACTGCCTTGACGGATTCCACTGTACCGAATACGCCACCTTGTTCCACCCTGGTGCCCGCATCATTACATTCCACATAGACCACATCGCCGAGTTCTTGTTGGGCGTAATCAGTTATTCCTACTGTCACCATATTATCATTTATCCTGGCCCATTCATGGTCCTTCGTGTACTTCAACTCACCTGGAAAATTCATTTTCCCCCCTCTTAACCTGATTTATGTATTTGGCCCTTCACAAAGGGCGGTCTCTTCACTATTGCCTTTACTCTCCTATTCCTTATGAGGACCTCTATTTGTTGGGCTTCTGTGATAGAACTGTCCAGGTAACACAATGCAATCCCTTTATTAAGCACAGGAGATATGCTGCCCGATGTAATCACCCCGATCTCTTTATCTTTCTTGAGGCATACATGGCCCTGCCTTGGCACGCCCTTTTCCATCAATTCAAGGCCTGTGAGCCTCCTTTTCAGGCCTTTATTTTTGTGTTTGATAAGTGCATCCTTTCCCATGAAGAAGTCCTTATTGAGATCAACTGCAAATGAGAGTCTTGCCTCAAAAGGGGTGGTGTGCTCATCTATATCGTTTCCATGCAGAGGATAACCCATCTCTAATCTTAGTGTATCGCGGGAGCCCAGACCACAGGGTGTTGCCCCTTTTTTTACAAACTCATTCCACAGGGCTACTACATACTCATTTGTCATGAATATTTCTACCCCATCTGCCCCGGTATATCCGGTTCTTGAGATCAAGAGATCACCAAATTCAGGTATAGTATGCATCCTGAATCTAAAGCGGTCAATGTCTTCAAGGTCAAAATCAAGGCATGCCTTTAGTATATTAGATGCATGAGGCCCTTGCAGGGCGAGCATGGCTGTGTGCGCACTTTTATCTTTAAGCAGGCAAAGGTCGTTATTGTGAGAAACAAGCCACTTGAAATCTTTGTTCTTATTTGATGCATTCACGCATAGCATATATGTATCTTCAGGCCTTATACAGTATACAGTAAGATCATCTATGATGCCGCCATCCGGGTTGAGGAGAAAGGTATATTTCACTTCCCCTTCTTCCATAGGGTATACATCTATGGTGAGCATATGATTTAAGAATGATGTAGCACCCTGAGAGCTTACATGTATTTCACCCATATGACTTATATCAAAGAGGCCGCATGCCTTTCTTGTAGCAAGGTGTTCTGCCTTTATACCTGTGTACCACACAGGCATCTCCCAACCATGAAAATCAACTATTCTTGCATTGAGCCCTACATGTGTATCAAACAAAGGTGTTTTCATCATACCATCTCCAATATCTCGGGTATCCTTTCTTCCATGCCCATTGCCATTATATGTACACCATGTGCTATACCTTTTAGGCCCCGTATGGATCTGGCTGCTATTTCCAATCCCTTTTCCTTGGGGTCAGCGCTGGCCTCGATCTCTTTTATGAGTGTATCAGGCACATATACACCAGGGAGGTTCTCGTTTAAAAAATGTGCCATTTTTGGTGACTTAAGGACCAGGATGCCTGCAATAATCTTTACATCTTTATCTTTTACATTTTTCATGAACCCTTTGAATGCAGCAGTGTCATATACAGCCTGGGTCTGAAAAAATCGAGCTCCCGCCCGAATCTTTTTTTCGAATCTCAACATAGTAAGTTTTTCTGGTTTGACAAACGGGTTGAGGACAGCCCCTATGTGAAAGTCTGTATGGCCTTTCAGGGTTGTTCCCCCTGCAGTTGCCCCTTTGTTTAGGCCGGCTATCATAGATATAAGCTGAATAGAGTCTATATCAAACACCTGCTTTGCCCCTTTGTGGTCACCAGTAGAGATATCATCACCTGTTATGGCCAGGACATTTCTTATATCCAGGGCATGAGCGCCCAGGAGGTCAGACTGTATTGCAAGGCGATTTCTATCCCTGCACGTTACCTGGAATACAGGTGTAATGTCTTCTTTTATTAGCATGGCGCACCCTGCGAGTGAACATAATCTTACTATAGCACGCTGGTTATCAGTAACATTCAGGGCGTCCACCTCTGTCTTTAAAAGCCTGGCCTTGGTTAAGAATTCCTTTGCGTCTGGTCCCTTGGGTGGCTGCAGTTCAGCAGTGATGATGAAATCCTTATTCAGCATTATCCTTCCTTACCTTAACATCTAACGAGCCTGGGTGAGAGCCCTTTGAATAATCTTTGGGTGGGATAATATTCTTCAATCTGTCTACTTGGCCTCTCTTCTTAAGGGCTTCATAGATCTCTACCCATGCACATTTGCGGGACCTGTCCACCTCGCACATCCCATCGTTATCCACCCCACCGCATGGGCCATTAAGGAGTCCTTTTGGGCACCTGGTAACAGGGCATATACCATCTGTTGTGGCTAACACACAATCCCCGCACATACTGCAATATTGTTCAAATACGCCAAATCGCATGGTAGTTCCTAAAAACAATGTATCAAGGGCTGGTATCACTGGGATATCTGTAGCCAGTCGCGATGCTTGGACACCTGCACCGCAGGCCATGACAAGGATGGCATCACTTTTTTTTATATTAGACGAATGTTGCCTATAAGCCCTTTTGGTGAGCAGCACATGACATGCTTCATCTATCACAGTAGAGCCGGTTATATGAAAACCTTTGGCCTTAAGGTCGGCTTCCATCTGGGCTACTTCTTCTTCACCGCCAGATTTACACAGCGTAGCACATGACCCGCAGCCTGTTATAAATATGTTTTTATAACCAGTGATGGTTTCTATAATCGCGGAAATTGGTTTCTGTTTGGTTATGATCATGACCTGCGTCCGTTGGCTACCTTTAGTGTGTTTTCTAAGAGCATGGTTATGGTCATGGGCCCTACACCGCCAGGGACCGGTGTGATAAGGCTTGCATGTTTGATGGCCTCATCAAATTCCACATCACCTGATAGAGAACCATCTTCTAAGCGGGTGATCCCTACATCTATTACTACGGCCCCATGCTTTATCCATTCTCCCTTTATCATATGGGGGCTTCCTGCGGCTGCTATTACTATATCTGATGATCTCACTTTGGCACCTAAGTCTTTTGTATGGGTATGGCAGATAGTTACAGTTGCATGGGCCATCATAAGTAAGATAGCCATGGGTTTGCCAACGATGTTGCTTCGCCCTATAATAATCGCATCTTTGCCATCTATGCTCACGTTATATTCTTTGAGCATCGACATAATCCCATAAGGTGTGGCTGATACAATGGTTGGGCTTCCCATTAGGAGACGGCCCAGATTATACGGATGGAACCCGTCTGCATCTTTTGACGGGTCAATCCTCAAGAGAATTTCTTGAGTGTTCAAATGATCAGGCAGAGGCAGTTGAACGAGTATCCCATCCACATCATCTTTTGCATTGAGTGTATCTATGAGGGAGACCACCTCAGTTTGAGATATATCTTTATCCAGGTGATAATCGAAAGATTTTATTCCTGCCTTTTCGCATGCGATCCTCTTGTTTTTTACGTACACCTTTGATGCTGGGTTATCGCCTACCAATATTACGGCAAGGCTAGGCGCTCTGCCAAATTTGCTGATGAATCTTGATGCGTTTTCTGCAATCTTATCCCTTTGTTTTGAAGATAACGCCTTGCCATCAATAATCTTACCCAAAGATAACCCCCTATAATTTAATCTTTTTTCTTTAGCCTAGTTAAGTTTTATATATCCACTTCACATTCAACGGGCTGAACCCTATGGCGTTAGGAAGGGGTAGCACAAGTTCCGTCTCTACGGCAAGCCAGCTGTAATCCGGTCTTAAAATCCTGAGCTTTCCATCAGGCGGTGGCAGGCCCCATTTTGTATGTCTGTATGATACGAATAAAATGACGGCGAGATATGTGTCGGTCTCCCCAAGGACATAACCCTGACGGAAGGGCTTTATGCCGAGATTGTTGGCATTCATTAGTTGGAGGGCATGCTCCTTTTCGAGTTGGATAACAGCAAATCGGCCTACACCCTTGTCAGAGTATCGAGTGAAGGTCTTTGCCTCTGCACTGGATACATATACTGAAGACAATCCTGGTAGGCCTTTCAGATATTGTGCAGCACTTAGTGCAGCTGTTCTCCGTCCACCTGCAGCCTGATGATGACACCCATAATATTCGAAAAGTTTCTGCTGAAGTGCGTCTGCATATTTTTCCCCTCTTTCGTAGAGGCTTTTGGATATATATCTGAGTTCTTTGGCAAGACTCTCGGCTGCATCTGCTATAGGCCAGTCAATTTTTACATGAAAGTGCGTCAGGGCATAACGGTTGCGCCTTTTGTATCTATAGTCTTTTTGTATTAACAGGCAGTAATCTACATCCAATAAGGAGTTTAGCAATTCAAAGAAAGGTTCCCTTTCGAAAAAACGCATTTCTGAATAAAATGCCTTGTGGAGCTTGATATCAGGGATAAGCCTTATATGATCTTTTCTTACCTTGTTGGCATCACTGAACCTGATATACTTCTGGTGCTCCTCTTGGATGGCATCTTCGCAAAATATGACGAAGAAGGGTGTGAAGTCAGGTGATTCCTTTGAAAAGATTTTTGGCTTTGGTCTCATTCCCTTTGGGCCAACAAATGGATAAGGAATACCCTTGTCCTTAAAAGTTTTGTAGGTGTCTACAAAGGCTATGGAGAGTAGCCTGCGCTCCAGTTCATCTCTTAAAAATACAAAGACAGAACGCCTGACTTTTTCTATATGACTAAGCTCGAAGCGTAATTTACTCATCTATCCTCTAAATATACTCCATTTAAATAATGGGCTGAAGCAGGCCATAAGCCGGATTTTGTCTCCGGGAAGTGTAAACTTTCCGGTAGCGATCATTCATCTAGGATAGCAGTTGCCTGCTACCTCAAGCGACTTACCCGGGGGAAGGACGGACCACCCTGTATGCCCCTCTATTTGCCTTGCTCCGGGTGGGGTTTACCTAGCTTCCTCAGTCACCTGAGGAACTGGTGAGCTCTTACCTCACCGTTTCACCCTTACTACCCGTATAGGGTAGCGGTTTGTTTTCTGCGGCACTTTCCCTGGGGTCACCCCCGGTCGCTGTTAACGACCACCCTTGCCCTATGGAGCCCGGACTTTCCTCCCGTGTCATTTCTGACACCGGCGATCGCCTGTCCTACTTCAGCCCTTTCTATCCTTAATATAGTATGGAGATCTTATTTTCAAGTGAAAAATGGATGCTAGGTATATTCATATTTGAATGTTATACTTAAAGGCAAAGAGCTGAGGGTTAAAAATAAAGGGATACGAAGAGGGGTAGGGCTAATGGATATCCTTAAATTTCCTGCAATCCAGATGAAAAAGGGTAAGGTGATGAACATAGTTGATGATATCTGCGTGGAAGAGACCTTTCATATATATCTGAATGATGAACTGCTTGCAGACATCGTGGCAAGCCCTGCTCAACTCAAGGAATTAGGTGCAGGTCTTGTTGTCTGCGAGGGTCTTGTAGATAATGTAAAAGATATAGATGCTGTGGATGTTTCTCAGGATGAGATAAGGGTCTATGCAAAGACACATGGTAGTCTTGAGAAGAGAGTCGTGGATACAGGAGGTGGTATTTCTATAGGTGAAGGCTTTAAAAGGGTAAGATCATCTTTGGTAATCAAGAAAGATAATGTCTTTAAGATTATATCCCAAATTGAATCTGATGTATGGAAGAGAACAGGAGGCGTACACTCATCTGTTCTCTTTTCCAATAAAAGATTGGTTGCAAGGAGTATTGATATTGGTAGACACAATACGATTGACAAGGTTATAGGTTTTACTTTTTTTAATGACATTGATTTATCCCGGTGTGTTATTGGTTGTACAGGAAGACAGCCTGCAGGCATGGTGGTAAAGGTTGCAAATGCCGGTGTTCCTATTGTTATATCAAGGGCACCTTCCACGGATAAGGGGATCCATATCGCTGATAAGGCTGGTATTACGCTTATATGTTTTGCAAGGGAAGGGAGGTTTACTGTATATACACATCCTCACCGTGTATATAAGATTGGGATTGAGGCAAGCTAAATCATATAGCCGGGATTAATATGCGACTTTTACGTAACTACTCAGGTGGATAGGCTGAAGGCTGAAGACTGTTAGGAAAAAGCGGGGATACTGCGACTGCGAATTTTGAAACCATGTTTGGCACAAAAATCTACCCCGCCCGCCTCGCCTGAGCTCGCGACCCGCCTGCCACGCATTAAATATGCCCTGTTCATTTTGTTGATTATGCTGGCAGGAACAAGGCGGCAAAACTAAGTCATGCGAAATAGAGGCATTGCGGGCAGGTGGCGGGCAAGTGTTTTTCCACCAAAGCGCCGCAATCGCGCTCTTCCGGTCCCTTCAGCCTTCAGTCTAAATAGCTTCAGCCTGACTACGTGAGTAGTCACACTTTTACTTGATAAAGACATACTGTCTTTGCTATTGTTAGTTTTATACAATGATCTTTTGAGGTTTTATGGGTTTTTTGATTTTCTTAAAATAAGGAGGCAATAAAATGGTTATTGACTGTCACTATCATTTAGAAGAAAGAGTGCTTACAATAGATGAATTGTTGCAGAAGATGGATGAGAACCGTGTGGACAAGGTAGCCTTGATAGGTTCTCAGGTTGATCCGTTTCCTGAACCCCCGCCATTTTTTGTAAGCCTGCTCCAGTTTTTCCTGACCCATGGTTTTTTGCGAGGGATAGGAAAATTCTTTGTCTCTAACTTTACCCCGGGCGGAGACATCAAGATTCTTGGGAAGACCTGCCATATCTATAAAGACCCGGACAATGAGCCTGTATTTCAGGCCGCAGAAAATTATTCGGATCGCTTTATTGGGTGGATCTTTGTGAATCCTAAAGGGGAAAAGGATCAGATAGCAGAGTTTGAGAGGTTCAAAGGCTCGCCAGGTTTTATAGGAGTCAAGGCTCACCCTTTCTGGAACCATCATACGCCCTTAGATCTTGCCCCGGTGGCAGAGCGGCTGGCAGAGACAGGCAAGCCCTTGCTTATCCATGCGGGTTATGATGAAGAAGGGAATTTTGACGCCCTTTTGCAAGAGGTTCCAACCCTTAAACTGATCCTGGCTCACACAGGCTTCCCGCTTTATTCTGATACATGGAGGGCAATCCGCGACAAAAAGAACGTCTTTGTGGACCTTTCTCAGTCAACCTATGTGGGTGAAAAGACAACACGCGAGGTAGTAAAATATCTGGGTGTAGAGCGCTGCCTCTATGGCACTGACGGGCCTTTTGGCTTTCCCGGGGTTGATGGCAAGTTTGACTATGGATTTATCAAGAGGAGGATAGAGAGGCTTTTTCCAGATAAAGGGGTGCAAAAGAGATTACTCGGAGAAAACTTTGCAGAGATAGCTGGTATCAAGTAAAAAAGTTCTATGTTCAAGGTTCTATGTTTAAAAGAATCAACATAGTATGGTTAGGCTCTTGATTCTATGGTTTACCTGAATCGTGTCCAAGCATCAAATTTTTTTGATACTTGATTTCAAACCAGTTTCTTGAACTCTTGTGAATCTATCACCATAGAACTTAGAACATTGAACACAGAACTTAGAACTTTTCCCACCTTGCAACCACAAATGCACCTGTATCCAGATCCTTGGAATATCCATCTTTTTCGATCCCTGGTATCTTTTTGATGTATGTAGGATCTTCATTGTTTTCAAAGTGTATTGCCGTTTTTACAATACCATGACTTGCCGGGGCCAGGCTTAAGAGTTCTTCTGGGCTCCTGAAGAATACATCTTTAAAGATAGAAGATGGAGCCTTTTTAGCCTCTATCTTCCTTTGATAAGCCCAGGGACTCAAACTGTTCAGGGTTGCTACTGCGACTACCCCTCCTGGTTTGGTTACCCGAAAGAGTTCTCGAACAGGTGCCAGCCCATCTTTAATAAACTCAATAGCAGTAACAGATATAACCTTTTCAAAAGAATTATCTCCAAAAGGGAGATGTCTCATATCCCCGGTGAGGGCATGAAACGGGTATGTTTTAGCCTTTTCTGATGCCCTTTTCAGCATGTGGAGTGATATGTCCAGACCCATCACACGGACTCCCATTTTTAAGAGATTAATGGTAAATACCCCTGTGCCGCACCCTGCATCGAGCAGGGCCTCGCCTTCTTTTGGGGTAAGCAGTTCAAAAAGCAGGTCCCTTTCATATCTTTCAACAAATTTACCTATTGGTGTTTCAAACCATTCATCATATCTTTTAGGCCAGTCGTCAAAGAGTTTCATGAAAAAACCTCCCTAATAAGATTTTAACTGTCTTCTATGATAAAGAAATACCTATCTACAATCAATCTAAAGATTTTAGTGAATAGTAAATAGTGAATAGCAGGGACTGATGGTCTTGAACCTATTTCGTTACCTATGCCCTGAACCTGTACCAGTGGCTTTTCAGATAAAATTGGATTAGCACTTATGGAGTGCTGGAGTATTGAGAAAATAATGGGCAAGTATCATTGCTCTAAAGTGTGTAATCCCGCGGTTGTGGGGATGGTTTTTGAATTTCCAGCACTCCATAATTTTTTTTGCGCTCATGCAGGTTTATCCGCAATACCAAATTTTTTCGTAATCGTTAAACTGTGAATGGTTGCGAAAAGATTAGGTTTTTTTATCATGGCCAATCTTGAAGAAATCGAGAGGCAAGGACTCTTCTATCTTTTTCGACTCCCGACTCTCGACTCTCTTTAATTATCTTTAATCGAACTCCTTGCTTTCTTTATCACTATAAATTAATAGAATGATTTATAAGGAGGTACATATTATGTCCAGGAAATTTATTGATCTTTCAGTAGCCATAGAAGACGGCCTGCCGTCTGATCCGCCCATGATGATCCCAAAGATTACCTATATAGATCACAAGTTAGGGGCTGAGACGATGAAGGCGTTCTACCCGGGGGTGACAGAAAAAGACCTGCCAGGGGGATTGGGTTGGGCTGTAGAGATTGCAGAGGTCTCCACACATGCCGGCACCCATATGGATGCACCATGGCACTATCATCCAACACAGGATGGAGGGAAGCCTGCACTTACCATAGATCAAATGCCTCTGGAGTGGGCCTTTGGTGACGGGGTGGTTCTTGATTTTTCAGACAAGCCGGATGGATATAATGTAGGCCCTGATGATATTAAAGAAAAGCTGGATGAGATAGATTACACCTTGAAGGAAGGTGATATATTCCTTGCGCAGTCAGGGGCTGCTCCCTACTGGGGAAGTCAGGAATACCTTGTAAAGGGATGCGGCTTTGGTAGAGATGCAACATTTTGGCTTGTTGACCAGGGCATCCATGTAGTGGGCACTGATGCCTGGAGCTGGGACAGGCCTTTATCTTTTCAGGCGCGTGATTTTGAAAAGACAGGTGATCCATCCGTTATCTGGGAGGGGCATTTTGCAGGGATTGAAAAGGGATATTTCCAGATCGAGAAGCTCACAAACCTTGATAAACTGTCTCCTACAGGCTTTACATTCTGTTGCTTCCCGGTGAAGGTAAAGAATGCAAGCGCTGGGTGGATAAGGGCGGTTGCGATAGTTGATGGTTAATGGTGAATAGTAAACAGTGAATAGTGAATAGTAACAAGCCCAGAAACCTTATGAAAGGATAAGGAGTTATATAAAATAAGTAACTACTCAGGTGGATAGGCTGAAGGCCGAAGGCTTTTAGGTAAAAGACTCACAAAACCCAATAATAGTATAGCCATTCAAGTATCATACTCCCCAAATACGGCCTTTGCCGTTAGGGGGATATCAGTACCCTTCAGTCTTCAGCCTAAACACCTACAGCCTATCTACCTGAGTAGTTACCACTATTCACTAATAAATATGTCTCACCTTCTTTTGTATTTCTTGAGATATTTGAAGAAGTCGCTATTGGTGCTCAGCATCAGCCAGGTATCTTTATCTAAAGAGTCTTTGTATATCTCCATTGTTTTTACAAAGGAATAGAATTCCGGATCCTTGTTGTAAGCACTCGCATAGATCCTTGTGGCTTCGGCATCGGATTTCCCCTTGATCTCCTGAGCCGTTTTATATGCCCCGGATTTTATACGTTTGAGTTCCTTTTCCATATCACCGGCAATCTTCATGCTCTCGCCTTTGCCCTCAGACCTGAACTTTTCTGCGATCTGTTTTCTCTCGGCAATCATCCTTCCATAGACAGCCTTTCTCACATCTTTGATATAGTTGATCCTTTTGAATCTCATGTCCTCCAGTTCAATGCCGAACTGGGCCAGCTTAGGACTTGCCTGCTTCATGATTCCTTTTGCTATCTTTGCTCTTCCCGTTTTAATCTTTTTGACCACGGCCTTTTTGAGTGTCTCATCTGCTATCCCAGCTTCACTGATATCCATATCCCGGTTTGTGTTTCTCACCACCTCGATCAAATGGTGTGAGGTGATAAAATTCCTGGTAGCAGGATCGATGATGTCATCAAGCTTTTTCAAGGCAAACGTCTCATTATTTACTGTCTCAAAGAATTTCAGTGGAGCAACGATTTTCCACCTGGCAAATGTATCTACCCATATGTAGGTCTTATCCAGGGTGGGTATCTGGCCGGGATCGCCATCCCACTCTAGCAGGGTTTTCTTAAAAGAGGAGGCTTTTTGGATAAAGGGCATCTTAAAGTGCAGGCCTGCACTTGTTATGGCATCCCCTACAGGCCTCCCAAACTGGGTGATGACAACCTGATCGGTCTCGTCTACTGTAAAGAGAGCATTACCAATTACGACCAGGGCAATTATCACGATTATTACTAGTGTTATCAATTTATTCATTGTCTTCCCCCTTTTTGTCGAGGTTTAGAAACGGCAGAAATCCTTTTTGCTCAGGATCGACGATATATTTGTTACCAAGTTTTGGTATCACATCGTTCATCGCCTCTAAGTACATTCGCCTTCTGGTTACGTCTTTTGCCACCTTATATTCATTATAGATGGCTATGAACCGGTTGGCATCTCCCTTGGCCCTGTTTACGCGGTCCAGGGCATACCCCTCAGCCTCTTTGATCGTCTTTTCAGCCTCACCTTTTGCCCTTGGAACAGCCTTATTATATGCCTCTCTTGCCTGATAGATAAGCTGTTCCTTTTCCTGGGTAGCCTGGTTCACCTCATTAAAAGAGGGCTGTACCTCCTCGGGGACATTTGTCCTCTTCAATTCCACGGCCACGAGGCTAATACCTGTCTCAGCATCATTGAGCGCCTCTTGCAACAATACCCTGGCCCTGTCAGAGATCTCTTTTCTTTTATTGATCACCTCGGTTATGCTTCTGTCACCTACTACCTGGCGCATTGCTGCCTCAGAGAGGTCATGAAGTGTCTTCCCGACATCTCTGACCTTAAAGAGGTACTTATATGGGTCATCAATCTTAAACTGGACAATCCACGGGACGACCGCAGAGTTAAGATCGCCGGTGAGCATGAGATACTCATCTTTATATCTTCTGGTAGGGGCATATTGGGTTTTGATGCCAGGGCTAAGTGTCCTGAAACCAAACTCTGCTGTGTAGACTGACTTAACCTTCACCTTTGTCAACTTCTCAAACCCTCTGGGCAGCTTTACATGAAGGCCGGGGGTAGTGGTCCTTACATATTTGCCAAAACGTTGAACCACCCCGACTTCATCCACCCCGATGGTATACACGGTTGAAAAGCCCAACCAGAGCAAGAGCAAGATGACGATAACAGCTATGATACCAGAGGATCCACCTTTAAAATACTGCCGGATTTTATTGATGATTTCTTCAGGGCTTGGCGCGCCTATATCCACACCGTCTCTTCCTTGATCATCTCTCCATCCCATTGAAACCTCCTTTACGCATTACTTAATATTAAAAGACATATAGACATTGTGCACATAATACAAGGGCTAATATAGACGGTCTCGCAAAAAAATTCCACCAACTTGTCATTTCGAGCAAAGCGAGAAATCTTTATTTTATAACATGCTAAAAAGACAAGATTTTTCTCTGATATTCGAAATGACTTATACACTAAATCCGACTTTTTGCGGAGCCATCAAAGATAAAAGATTAAACGTGGTTGCGGTAATACATACATGTGGTATATTAAGGTCTTATATCCTATGAAGGTGCTTATTATCAGCAATGGATATCCCGATTATAAGGGTTCATATCGTGGTATATTCATACAAAGACTCTGCCTTGAGCTAAAAAGGCATGGTGTTGACGTTGTTGTGCTCACCCCAAAGGTCTTCAGGCAAAGTCCGTTATTTGAAGAGGATGATGGTATAATGGTCTATCGCTTCTGGTATCCAAGTGGGAATAAACCACCTGGGCAATCGGGTAAGGTCCCCATTTTTGCCATGGGTATCTACATGATATCAGGCATCTTGAATGCTTTAAGGCTAATTATAAAAGAAAGACCGGATGTCATACATGGAAACTGGATCGTGCCTACCGGGTTGATTGCAGCTATTGGTGGGCGTGTTACAAACGTGCCAGTTGTAAACACCGCAAGGGGCATGGACATTCGTATAAGCAGCCGCGGCCTTATAGCTGTATTATTTAATCTGGCCGTGAGGTTATCCAGTAAGATAACAATAGTATCACCTGCTATGAGAAATCGTAAAGGTCTTAAGGGTGCAGAGGTGATTTCATCTGGCGTTGGTGACATGTTCTTTGATATCCCTTCCGGGCATAAGAAGTCGGAGGTTATTTATACCAGGAGCCTTGAGCCTTTATACGATGTTGAACCCTTGATTAGAAGTATCCCTATTGTGTTTAAAGAGATACCGGATGTCAGGTTCATCATAGCAGGTGCTGGGTCTCAGGAAGAATACCTTAAAGGGCTTGCCAAGGATCTGGGAGTGGGACAAATCGTGGAATTCTCTGGGGCCATACCTAATGAATATGTGGCTGGGTTGATGAAGGAGGCAAAGGTGTTTGTATCTACAGCCACAGCAGACGGCACATCCGTATCACTTTTGGAGGCCATGGCAGCAGGGCTTATACCAGTGGTGAGTGATATCGATGCAAACAGGTTATGGATAACCCATGGGAAAGACGGCTATCTGTTTGAGGCTGGAAATCACCAAGACCTGGCGAAAAATATCATAACGGCCTTAACAGATAGGCCCCCCGTATCCTTACTTGAACAAAAAAAAGCAGGGCTTAAAGAGAGAATCTCCTGGAGTAGTGTTGCTAAAAGATTTATAGATATTTATACCCAAACCATCAAAGAAGCTAGCAGGCTCCAAAGGTAAAGATTTAGTTTACTAAAGACGAATACTAGAAGAGATCAGGTGGGTGGTAGATGACAATTACTGGTATAAAGGTTTCCTGGGTTCACCCAGGCCGGCGGAGCTTTAGGCCATTACAGACAGAGATATTTGCGTATTCTCAATAAATATAATCAGGTAATATAAACCTTAGAATACATTGAGCATAGCTTTATGGATTTATCTAAACCTTTCGGTATAGCCAAAACACTTATTAAATTATTCAAATATCTGTCGGCTAGACGCACCCGTCGTTTCTGGATTATCCTTATTGGAATGGTATTTGTAGCACTCCTGGAGACCCTAACTGCTGGTGTAATTGCCTTTTATGCTGCAACGGTTGCCGACCCGCAGACCATTATCCAGCAGCATCTGCCCCGTCTGCAGACAATCCTGCCAGGCATCGCCTCAATGGATGTCAGGGGTATTATTACCTTGCTAAGCATTGGGGTTGTACTCCTTGTCATCATCAAAAATATAGCTCAGGCCGCTGTAACCTATGCCAGCAAGTTTTTCTCTGCCAACATCAGCGGATATCTGGGTGAATACATGCTCAGAGGCTTTATGAACATGCCCTATGAGTGGCACCTGCACCACAATTCCGCCGATCTTATTCAGGGCATTGAATGGAGACGATATTTCGGAGATCTTATAACCGCATCACTCAAGGCACTGAGCGACATCCTGATTGTTTTTATACTTCTATCAACGTTATTCATTGTCAATCCGACCATCTCTTTAATAGTATTTCTAACCCTGGGGGGTACCGCACTGCTGATTGTCAGATATGTTCGCCGTTCCATGGACCGTCTGGCCAGGATTCACCGTGACTATAACCAGTCTATCAACCGTGAAGTAACCAAGGCCATGCACGGCATTAAAGAAGTCAAGATATATGATCGCGAACAGGCCTTCACTGAAAAATATGATAGCGAGGTCTACCAGTTTGCCCGTACCGATGCACGGCTCAACTTCACTAACCAGCTGCCTGCCTGGTTTCTGGAAATCATGGGCGTTGCCATGCTTGCTATCTCAATATGGATCATGTTTTTTTATTTTGGCGATTCATCTGTCAAGATTACCGGCACCATCGCTCTGCTGGCTGTAGCATCCTGGCGCATTTTGCCCGCCATGAGCCGCATCCTGAACAGCACGACCACTGTCCGCCAGTCCATGCCCTATGTTCACAGAGGATTGGAATATCTGGATGATATCGCAGCCCACCCGGTTCCTGCATTTCGAGGCAACGACCTTGATACGTTTAAACAGGAACTCAAGCTGAATAATATTTCTTTTACCTATAACAAGGCTAACCGGCCCGTGCTGAAAGATATTAGCCTCACCATCCCATGTGGGCAAACCATGGGCATCATCGGGCCCTCGGGCGCGGGCAAGAGCACTATGGTGGATATCATCATCGGTCTGCTGCAGCCCTCAAGCGGAGGCATATATCTGGACGGGCGCAAATTAACACCGGAGCGGGTAAAATCATGGCAGAAACTGCTCGGCTATGTGCCCCAGTTCCCATACATTGCGCCAGCCACGCTGGCAGAGAATGTGGCCTTCGGTATACCGCACGCTGACATTGACCGCACGTGTATTGAACAATGTTGTCACATGGCTGCAATGGATGACTTCCTGTATGATCTGCCCCAGGGTATCAACAGTTTTTTGGGCGAGCGCGGGGTCAAACTCTCCGGTGGCCAGCGCCAACGGGTGGCTATCGCTCGGGCACTCTACCACAGCCCGGAAGTAATCATTTTTGACGAGGCCACCAGCGCCCTGGATACCAAAAATGAACAGGCTGTCCAGCAGACTATCTATTCACTCAAGGACAAGATGACCTTGATCATCATTGCACATCGGCTGAGTACTGTAAAAGATTGTGATACAGTGGTGTGGCTGGAGAACGGAAGAATAGAGATGTTTGGAGATACTGAAATTGTATTAAACAAATATAAACAGACACACGCTGGCAGTATTCACTATTAAGATACGATTTCCCAGTAAATAGGCTACCTTAGCGGGATGGTTCTTAGGTGTTCACTTTTAATTCGTAAATGACGTTTTACACAAAAAAGTTGACAGCACCTTCATATAAATATTATACTATACACAAAATTATTACTATGTTTGTCAAACATGCTTTCAAATGCAAAAAGGACGATCAAAGTACATATTACATTGCATCATTTCCCAGATCAGGCAACACTTGGGTTAGATTTTTTATTGCAAACTTGTATAACCAGATAGAGCCAATTTATCCAGAAATCGGCTTCTATAACATTCATGACATAGTGCCAGAAATTGGAAAAGAAGAAACCTTTATATTTCAAAAATTCCCTAATGTTTAC
>JAYEFR010000062.1:0-3911 GCA_034716155.1 Thermodesulfobacteriota bacterium | reverse complement strand
ATGGATATGGATTTGGAGCAGGCAAAACAGGAAAAATGGAAGCTTATCAGAGGCGAGGATTCCTCTATCTTAACGGACTGCGTAACATGTTATGCCTGTGAGGAATATTGCCCCTATCACAATCACCCCTTTTATCACATCGTGGAAATGCAGGAAAGGCTGGGGGTCCATCCTGTTCCCAAGCCTATTGAAAAATCTCAGGTGACAGCAATGGGACCCAAGGGGAGGATCGACTATGAGGAAGTAAGGCAACCGGTTATCAATATGTGCTATTTCCCCATGATGAAAGGCTCTATACGCGGCAAGTTATTCAAGGATGTATCCATGATCATGGGAAGCGATATCTTTTGCAATTTGATGTTTCTACACTTTGCAAGAAATTCAACCATCAAGAAGAGGCTCCCAAAGATTATAGATAACATCATGGCCTATTACCTGAAAGATAATAACATAAAAGAATTTATCTGCTATCATGATGAATGCTATGGTACATATACTTCATGGGCCCCGGCCTTTGGGATTGATGTGCCTTTTAAGCCTATTCACCTCTTTGAATATTTATATAATAAATTAGTTGAACTGAAATCCGAGATCAAGCCTCTGAATCTGAAGGTCGCGTATCAACGGCCCTGCTCTAGCCGCCTGTGCCCGGAGACAGACCACTTTGTTGATGACATATTCTCCCTTATCGGGGTCGAGCGGCTCAAGCGGGAATATGACCGCGAGAATGCGCTTTGCTGCGGGGGCGTCTTTGAAGCCCAGCAACGATTTGAACTGGTAGAAGCCAATCAGGAGAAAAACATAGCCGATATGAAGGCATTCGGGGCTACCCACTGTGTGTTCAACTGCCCATTCTGTTTCTTCACACTGGCAGAAAGAGTGAGCAAAAACGGGATGGTCCCTATAATGATATCCGACCTGTGCCGGCAGGCCTTAGGCGAATAGAAAGGAGGTAAGGCTATCAATGGATAATATATTGGGAAGACTGGCTGAAATAGTGGGAAGGGAATATGTCTCCAATGCCAAAGAAGAACTTTATATTTATTCGCGTGACCAAGGGGTTCAGGATCCTCATGATCCAGATTATGTGGTGTTGCCAAATACAACAGAAGAGGTCAAAAAGATAATCCTCCTTGCCAATAAAGAAAAGATCCCCATTGTTCCCATGGGCGGTGGTTTGGTTTTATCCGGGCTCACCATTCCCTTAAAAGGCGGAATTGTGCTGGACATGAAAAGAATGAATCGCATCATCGAGGTAAATAAGACCAGCCGATATGCCGTTGTGGAAGCTGGTACATCGCAGGGCATGCTCAAGGCATATCTGGAGAAAGATTATCCCAAATTGAAACATTCCCTGCCGGATGCCCCACCTGTGGCGACTATTGCGGGAAACATAGCAATCCACGGCTCAGGACATCTTTCCCAGAGTGAAGGAGGGTTTCATTCCGAGATGGTTACCGGCCTGGAGGTGGTCCTTCCTACCGGTGAGATACTCTCGCTTGGCTCGTGCTCTACCGTACCCTACTGGTTTTCAAGGGCGCCTCTGCCTGATCTGGTTGGCCTGTTTTTAGGGTGGAACGGCACCACAGGGGTTATTACCAAGGTGGGATTAAAGCTCTTCCCAAAACCTGCCTTACACGATGTATTGATGTTCATGACAGAAGATGTGGATACTGTTCCGGATGTAATGTACAGGGTGACAGGCACTTCGATGGCGGAAGACGTAACCTTTATGGTAACACCAAAGCCTGCAATGCTTGAAGGCTTTCAGGAAACAATAATCTCTATAGTAGCCAATTCCGAGGAAGAGATGGAGCTCAAAAAAAAGATTATACGCAAATCCTTGAGCAACTATCTCGAGGCCAAAGAGGCTGGATTTCTGCCTATCCCCCCAAACATGAAGGCGCCTATCCTGGAATCCCCCCAAAAAGATCTAAGCAGGTTTGCTGATGTGAGCAAGGGCGGTGGTTTTGAATATGTAGGCGGCATCATGCCTGTGGAAAAGCTGCCTGAGGCATGTCGCGCTGGGGTGAGCATAGCACAAAAAAACAACATCACCTATTCTCTGGGCGCTCGGGTAATCGGAAGGCTGCATAGTGTCATGTTCTTCTTTGCCTATCCCTTTAACCGCGCTGACGAAGAAGACATGGATAGGGCAAGGCATGCCTTGGAGGACACGAATGAGGCCGTGTTAAAGATGGGCGGCATCCCTTGGAAGGCCGAGGCCAGTGGTCAGAGGCTCATTTTAAAACAAATGGATCCTGCCACATATGAATTCATGCAAAGGATTAAGAAGACCCTTGACCCGGGTGGGATAATGAATCCCGGGAACTGGGAGGCGAATTAAATGGAAAAGCAATATGTAGATATCGTGCACAGGTGTTTTCGATGTGGCTGGTGTAAACTTCCAACTAATTATCAGGATTTTAACTGCCCGGCATACCTGAAATATCGTTTTGAGTCATTCTCCTCCGGGGGAAGGATGTGGCTTATAAGGGCATGGCTAAATGGAGAAATCGAGACAAGTGAGAGGCTCTCTGAAATACTATTTTCCTGCACAACCTGCAAAAACTGTGTTGAGGCATGTGCCCTGCCCAAGATCAAGGATTATCTGGTGGATATCTTCATCGCTGCCAGAGGTGATATGGTGGAACAGGGAATCATACCCCCCCCTGTCAGGGACTATCTAAAGGCCATCAATGTAAGCGGCAACCCATACAAAATGCCGCAGGCCGACAGGGGAAACTGGGCAGACGGGCTAAATATACCTTATTACAACAGCCATGAATATCTCTTCTATGTAGGGGATGTGGGCTCATATGATGAGATCGGCATGAAGATGACCCGATCTGTTGCAACACTGCTCAAGGATACTGGGGTCTCTTTTGGTATCCTGGCCGGCGATGAGACCAGCGATGGAAATGACGTGAAGGCCCTTGGCGAGGCAGGACTTTTTACATATCTCGCAGAACAAAACATCAATAAATTTAAAGAATTGGGAGTAAACAAAATCATAACCTTAGGCCCCCATGGGTTTAATAGCATGAAGAATGAATATCCTAAATTGGGCGGTGTCTTTGAGGTCTATCATTACACCCAGGTGCTAAGTTCTTTGATAAAAGATGCAATCTCTCTGCGTGAGGTTCATGCAAAGGTAACCTATCATGACCCGTGTTACCTGGGGCGCTGGAACAATGAGTACTGGGCCTCCAGGATTGTATTGGGATCTATTCCGGGGCTTGAACTAGTAGAGATGGATAGAAATATGCAAAATGCCCTGTGCTGCGGTGGCGGTGGCGGAAATTTCTTTACAGACATGCTTGGCCCTGGCGAGGACAGCTCCAGCAGGGTTCGCGTAAAAGAAGCGGCTGCAACCGGCGCCGAGATCCTGGCAGTGGCCTGCCCGCTATGCTACAAGATGTTTGATGATGCCATAAAGGCTGAAGGGTTAGAGAAGAAAATCCATGTCAAAGACATATCTGAAATCGTGAATGAGGTCAGAAAGAAATAGACTGAGTTGAGAGTGGGGAAGTCTGGGATCAGGGGTCATTAGGGGCCTTTTGCCCTCATCGGCCCGTTCAGGGGAACGGGCCCTACTCGCAAAATCACTTCTGGTCAGCAGATCGCCCATAATATAGTCTGGCGAAACAGGAGAACAATAACGACATGACTACTACAATGCACAACGAAATAGACTTCATGAAAACGATAAAAGGGTGGATCATCCTCTCGAGGTCACCCTTTCATCTGGTCGGAGTGCTGCCCTTCTTTCTTGGCGCAATACTGGCCTGGCGTACAAACGTCCCATTTAATTGGCCTGCCTTCCTGTGGGGTGTTGCAGCTGTAGTGCTGATCATGCTTTCCACCTATTATTCCGGAGAATACTATGACCTCAAGGTGGACAAACTATC
>JAYEFR010000061.1:0-3935 GCA_034716155.1 Thermodesulfobacteriota bacterium | reverse complement strand
CCCTTCTTCGTCCAGGGCATAATCATCTGTGCACATCACCACATCAGGCCTGAATATATGTATCCTATGGATAAGCTCGTCTAGATATATAGGCCTGGATTCTTTGCCTTTGCCTATTATGACATCAACTACCTCTGTGGGCACCCTTTTCGACCTAAGGCAATCTATGATACCATTATCCACAACCGATAGATCATGTCGAAAGTATAATACCCTCACAACGAACCAAGACCTTTCATCCTTTCTTTGATATCCATAGGGGAGGCGCCATTTATCATGGCCTTTTCTAAAAAACTGGCGCCTTTATTTAGATCCTTAGATGCTATTGCTATATCGGCCTTTAATATATAGGCCTCTTTGCATGAACTGTCCAATCTCAACGAAGCATCTGCCAGCTTATCTGCATCTATGCTATCCTTAGCATCAAACAACCTTTGCCCTATATCCACACATATCCCTGCAATCTCTTTTACAGAGTTCAACTCTCTATTGCTATCAAGACCTAAGGATTGCATGAGTCTATCCAGGGCAGAAATGAGGGTATCTACATCATCTGTCTCTATACTCGTCTGGATAAGACCTGTAAAGATCTCCCTGTTTTCAGGTGCTGAATCCATGGATTCGAGATACAGTTCATGTGCATTCTCATATCTTTTTGTAAAGCAATACACCCTGGCAAGGCCAAGCCACAGGAGCGGATCGTATTTTGTGGCATTTTCCTTTGCCTTCTCCAGATATGGCATGGCCTCATCTATCTGCCCCACCCTTATAAGCGCCATCCCCAGGGCCTTTATGGCTGCAAGGCTATCTGGATTTATATCAAAGGCAGTCTTGTAGGCGCTAAGGGCATCCTTGATATTGCCTGTCTTTTCTAAGGCGATCCCATAATAATAAGGCGCCATCTCCTTTATATTCGATGGTATGGTATAGGTCTCAATCTCTATGCCAAGGGATGCTGTTTTTTCCAGGGCCTTTATTGCCTCATTATATCTCCCGCCTTGAATAGAAGTAATGCCGAGGTAATAGTGCATAAGGCCACTTTTTTTATAACGTTTGGCGCCTCTTTTTAGCTCATCTATTGCATCATCTGTCTTTTTCAGCTTGAGATAACAATCTGCGGCCAGGGAATAACTATATTTATACCAACTCTCATCCTTGGCCTTCTTTCTTGCTGCCACTATATATTCCAGACATTTCTCATAGTCATGGAGAGCAAAGTAACTCGTGGCTATAAAGAAGTACTGAGCAGGGGTATCTTTTCCGTCCCTTAATTCATCCAACAAGATATCAAGATTTCTCCCAGCCTTTTCCAGGATTTCTTCAGGGCTATGATATCCGGTATGCCTAATCACGATATCTTCTGTATCTATCTTTATACCTTTCCTCTCGAGCACAGGTAAAACCTGTTCATGGATCCTCCCTTCAAATCTGACGTCATCCCTGTTGGGAAATATCCTTGCCTGGTAACTTATGGTTTCAACACCGTCCACACTATCATTTGTGATCTTTAACATGTAGGCCGTATCCTTTTCAGTGTGCAGCTTATTTTTGAATGCAGAAAGTCTTTCCCTATCCTCACCTAGTATCCTGTCGTCTGCATCGATCCATAATAGATAGTCTGAATCTGCCAATTCAATGGATCTATTCCTTGCAGCGGAGAAGTCATCACACCATTTTAAAAAGCCCATCTTTGCGCCATAGGATTCAGCAATATCTACTGTGCTGTCCTGCGAGCCTGTATCCACAACAACGATCTCATCTGCTATGTCCTTTACATCGCCAAGGATGTTTCCAAGTGTCTTCTCCTCGTCCTTTACGATCATAATAACCCCGAGCGTCGGCTGCCTGAGCCTTCTCGACAGGACATCCTTATTCTTCTTCAGCGTGGCTTTATTCTTACCACCTGCATTAAGCCCCCTATCAAAGGCATCCATCGCCTTTTCATTGTCGCCTGTCTTTATGTATGATGCGCCAAGGAGATTGTATGCGCTTGATATGTCAAAGTAGAAGCCCTTTTTCCCAGAAAGGTAAAGGCCGATGGCCCTTTTTGCCTCATCTATGGCAAGATCAAACCTGCCTAGATAAAAGTCCTCCACGGCAAGCTCAACTGCCGCCCTCGGGTCATCTGGGTTTGATGATGCCTTTTTTTCGAGAAGCATCCTGTAATAGAGACGCTTTTCTGTAGGGTATGCCCCAAAGTGATGGATCGGTGTCACGATCTCGCCTGTAGGTATGCCAATCCTTTCAAGACTAGGTTCGATAAGCTCCCTCACCTCGCCTTGATAATAAAGACCTTTGATCCTGGGAAACATCCTCACCTTGGTAGACGGGCTCCAGCCTGAAAAGCCCTTTTCGAAAGAGGGATATTCGCCGATGCAAGGCTTGAAGCCTTCCACCCCGGGATCGTTTCCATAGTTTCTTGTGGTCATCAAAAAACCCTGCGGTTTTTTTCTCGATGCCTTTTTAATATGGTGAAGATCTTTTCCCTCAATCCTCTCATCTGCATCTATGGAAATGATCCAGTCCCCCTTTGCTTCATCTATATATACATTTCTTGCATCGGCAAAGGAATCTTGCCAGATGTATGGTATCACCCGTGCACCAAGGGATCTGGCCACCTTTTGTGTGTTGTCGGTCGAGCCTGTATCCACAATGACTATATCCTCGGATATCTTGGCCATCACAGGTAGGATCTCCCTCAGATCTGCTTCAGCGTCCTTTACTATCATGCAAAAGGAGATGACACTCATATCCCACCTGCCTTTTTTGCTCTAGCTGAGGTATCTATAAGGGCAAGGGCCTTCTCAAAGCCTTCCATGATCATCTCTTCAGTAAATGATTTCAGACATGGGCTTATAGTCTCTCCTGTGAGGTTTGCCTCGGGGCAGCCCCTTTGGGGATCAAATATAAATGACTCACCCGAATAGGTAGTAATATTCACCCCCTCTTTAAGATCCCTTATCTTATTTGCTCCAATGGGTATAACGGGTGGTGTCTCGGTCAGCGCGCTGATCCCACATGGGCTTACACATGTCTTTCCAAAGTAGTGCGCATCTAATGAGATTACATTCGGGTAGTATGTGGTCCTTATTCTGGATGGGATGGAGCCAAAGAACACCAGAGATGGCTTATTGAGTGCTGCAGCAATATGATATGCGGAGCTGTCAGATGAGACAAGCATATCACATCGGCCAATGGCCGTAACAAATTCGCTTAACCCCCCTGAAGTGTCTAAGGAAAACACATTCTTTAACCCTATAAAACTCTCAGGGGTTTTACCAGGCACGAGAAAGATCATATCCTTATGCCTTGTTGCCAGGAGATGAAGTACATAGTCCGGTAGACGCCTTATCTTATCACTTGCCCCTGGAGAGTATAGAACACAAAGGGCCTTCCCCTGGCAGATCTTACCTATTGAATCTGTTATCTTCTTTGATCTTGTAAGGCTTGCTGCTATCCCTGGGATCTTTTCACGCCCAGAGACTGTTGAAGGATCAATACCCAGGCAGTCAAGATGGAAGTCAATCATGTTCACATGGCTAAAAATCCCCTTTGGATCGGAGAAATCTACAAAATAGTCCGCATCGTCTATGAACTCGGACAGCCTTATTGGATGGGGATAAAATTTGTCTGCATAGCCTGACTCCTCAAAGAGTGATTGCCTGTCTTCAAAGGTAGAGAACAATATCTCCACGTCTGGGCTACATGCATCCCTCAGTGCCTTGAGCGCAGGGGCAAGCATGATAAGATCCCCTATACCACCCCCCCTGAGCAGCATAAGCCTTCCCCCCCCTGGGATATCTGATTGTGGCATATTGAGTGGTCTGGGGAACCCGGGGATCCTTGATGCATCAAAGCTTATACCTGTAATGAAACCTTGGTTTTCTTCGCAGACGGCCCTGGCCAAGTTTAAGCCTTCCATCAAAAGAATATTG
>JAYEFR010000060.1:0-3942 GCA_034716155.1 Thermodesulfobacteriota bacterium | reverse complement strand
GGCACTGACGCGACAGCAAGTATCGGAGATGGTAATGCCGAAGAAGGTTGGGTACTGGTACCGGATACCGGCACCCCTATCCCCGTGCCTAGTTCTATACTCCTTGTCGGATTCGGCCTGGCCGGCCTTGCCGGGGTAAGAAAGAGGTTCAAGAAAGCTTAATCTATCATAGATACAAGGGCCGGAAATGGCCCTTTTTTATTTGGATTGCCATTAAGAGAAAGAAAATAGGAGAATGAGACACTCAAAAGGATTAATAAATAATTCTATCCTGGCAGGTTTGGTCATTATCGGGATGCTATTACTCATTGCCAATGGAGGATGCGGCAGTAGCAATAGTTCTGGTGATATGATATCCAACGAGGGTCTGTATGGAAGCTCATACGGGACTGTGGCCTTGTTTCTGACAGATGACCCGGCAGATGAGTATGATAATCTTTGGATTACAGTAAAAGAGGCCTCTCTCATCCCTGCTGAAGGAGACGACAACAGGGATCCTGTGGTCATCTACCAATCAGATGAGGGGTGCAGGGTCGACCTGCTGGAATTTCGTGATAAGGAATTTCTGCTCACGGTAAAAAATAATGTCCCTGCAGGAAGATATGCGAAGATAAGGCTATCTGTCTCGAATATTGAGCCAGTAGGAGGCCCCTGTGAGAATATGGATATTAAACTTCCGAGCTCTAAGATTGACTTCAATCCTAAGGAGCCCTTCCGGGTGGAAACAGATAGCACGATTTCAATCTCCCTGGACATAGATGCCAATAAATCTATTAACCTCCATCGAACTGAATCTGAAAAGTGCATATTTCGGCCAGTAGTATTTGTGGATATCCGGCATGGGGAGGCTATCCAGCGTTGCCCTCAGATTCTAGGGGGCGAAATTGTTTCGCTGGTTGATGGCGATGCAGCAGAAGGGATTGAAGGGTTTATACTCGCTCTTTCTGAAGGCCGGGGCGAACTAGAGGTGCGCCTTTTGGATGATGTAGTGGTTTTCGATGGAGAGGGCCAACCAGCAGGGTCCGAGGCCCTTGCTGCCGGCCTGCGAGTGAAGGTAAGAGGAAGGATAGATGCTGAGGGTCGCCTTCAGGCATCTGTTGTGGTTATTGGGGATGTCCTCGTTGTCAAAGGGAGTGTGCTTGGCCAGGTTGATGAAGAGGGTCTGTTTCCCTTCGAGCCCGATAGTCAAGAAGAAGTTGTTGGTGATGTGAATGTAAAAGTCTTTGAAGGAAAAACACTTATTCTTGTGGGTTGCAATAATCAAGTCTCCTCAGAAAAAATTCAGGAGGGTGGAATTGTACGGATCATTGGTAAACTTTGCCTTGTTGAAGATGGGGATGATGAATTTCGCGCAGTTGCCGTAGTTCTGTGTTTACCAGATGAGATACCTGAGTAAGGAATATGTGACCCCCCTTCTTTCCCTACCAAACGCTCTCGCTCCTTTTGACTCATCAATAATATCTCTCCCTTTAAAGAGGACATCTTAGCACGGCAGTTGAAGGGGACATATTAGCTTTGCTAACACAATTGTTTCCCCATATTCTATATTGACACCATGGAATATGGTTCCTATATACTTCTATACCAATTCAGGGGTGCGAAACTTGAATGTTTTACAATACAGGAGGTCTATTATGGAAAAACAGGATATCAAGAGACGATTTTTTTACCCGGTTTTAATCATCTTTCTTATCATGGCAATATCCTGGGCTATCTATAACATAGCCTGGAGAATTGAAAACCCCTCTATTCATCAAACCCTGGCCACAATAACCGGAACCCTGCTATTCCTTTCCGTAACATTTGGAACGCTGTTTATCTATCCTGTAGCATATTTCAGGGGGGCTTCGTTAAAGGAGAGGATACTGGCATCGCTGATCAATCCCTTTCTGTGGGCAACTAAGGAGAATCTTCGATTGCTTATCTCCTTTTCTTTTTCTGAATCCCTGTATTACTATCTGAATCCCTTAAGCATATGGCTGTTATGCGGTCTGGTGGCCCAGATGGGAATTGCGGAGATGTTTTGTCGCTGGATATTCAAAAAACGGGGAGAGAAAGTGCATGTCTTGACCCCTGGTCCTCTTGCGGCAGTAATCATAAGCATCTTTCTGGTTATAAGCCTTTTCGCATGGGGCCAGGGTGAGAATGTATATGTCATCTTTCTGGAAGGGTACCGGAAGATCTTTGGCTCCGGCCTTTAATCTGCTTATGTCTCGATGAATTTAGTAAATTGGAGGAATCGATATGGATAACAAAATAAAAGATATATTTGGTAGGAATATAACCAGGCGCGACGTGATTAAGCTGATGGGATCAACAGCCGCGGTAGGGCTGATGGGATTAGCATCCCCTGTTATGGCTGGAAATCTACAAATAGCAAAGCGCGGCAGGCCCAATATCGTCTTTATTCTCTGTGATAACGTGCAGTATGATGATTTTGGTTTTATGAATCATCCCTTTATTCAGACACCAGGGGTGGATTCACTTGCCAGAGATGGCATTGTGTTTGAAAATGCCTTTATTACAACCTCCCTCTGCAGTCCGTCCAGGGCCAGTATACTCACCGGCACATATGCACATAAACATGGGGTGAAGAACAATCACACATGTTGGACCGGGCAAAAAACAACCTTTATGGAGTACATCAAGGATGCCGGTTATGATACGGCATTCATCGGAAAATGGCATATGCCGGGCAAGGGATTGCCTACCATACCATCTGTCGATCTCTTTGTTTCATACACATACAGGGAAGGCCAAGGGAGCTACATGAACTGCCCCCTGATAGTTAACGGCAAACACACACCTCCCAGAAAGGAATACCTGACAGAAGAACTGACTGACCGGGCCATAGAGTTCATGGAAAAGAACAGGGGGAATGCCGATGGCTCTCAAAGACCTTTCTGCCTCTATTTATCCCACAGGGCAACACACCCTCCCTTTGTCCCTCCAAAGGACATCCGGGGGATGTATGCAGATAAGAAGGTAGAATTGCCCAGTGAGGTGGATTCCTGGTTTTCAAAGACAAACGGCAATGTCTTCCAGGGTATTATGGTGGGATCTTATGAGAACCAGTATCGAAAGTACTGTGAGGTGATAACTGCAATGGATCGGCAGATCCAGCGATTCCTGAGCAGGATAGATGAACTGGGGCTTAAGGACAATACAATCATCATATTCGCCGCTGATAATGGCATGATGTGGGGCGAGCACAGGTGCCATGGCATCAGGCGGCCCTATGAGGAGGTAATTCATGTCCCATTTATCGTGCGCAGCCCATGGACAGCAAAGATGGCAGGCGAGCACAGGAAGCAGATGGTATTGAATATCGATGTTGCCCCCACTATACTGGATATTGCCGGGGTTCACATACCTGCTGATATGGATGGCGAAAGTATGCTCCCCATCTTAAGGGACATAGATGCGCCGGGGAGGAAGGCATGGCTCCTGGAGTTCTGGAAATATTATCCTGAGAATACACCAAGCTATGTCGGGGTGAGGACCATGACACACAAGTATATTGAATACGAAAAGACGTTGAAACCTCAGCTCTTCGATCTGGTAAATGATCCGCGCGAGAAAAACAATCTTTATGGCACACAAAAGGGAGATAAACTCCTGCCTGGGCTAAAGGCTATGATGGAGGCCTTGATGCAGGGAAATAAAGTACGATAACAAAAGGCAATGGTCATAGCAAAAATGAGAGCTATTTAAAAAAATCATGAAAGAATGTATCCTGAAAAAGAAGGTAGCTACAGCAGTTATTTCGATTTTTGTTCTATTAGTAATTTTTTGGTTCAGGGTTTCACTCCCAAGGGAGTGGAACCCTGAACATTACACGGCAAAGTTCCTAATGATGCATTTGTCGTAGACAGGAAAGGGATTCTTGTTTTTATGTCGTAATGGGCAGATTCTAAGAAGATTGAGGTTGCGATAGATAAA
>JAYEFR010000059.1:0-4038 GCA_034716155.1 Thermodesulfobacteriota bacterium | reverse complement strand
CATTAGAAGTAAAGTCAATCAGTTCTATAATAAAAGAGAAATGAAATATATTCTCAGAAATCAACGATCGTTATTTTAGTAAAATTTAGCTATTAGCTAGGAGGGGGAAATGCGAGAGGTTATTTTACATCCAGGTGAAGATGGTTACTGGGTAGTCGAATGCCCCAGTCTGCCCGGCTGCATCAGCCAGGGGAAAACAAAAGATGAGGCACTGAAAAACATCAAGGAGGCTATAAGTTGCTACATCCACTCGCTTGAAGATGATAATCTTCCTGTGCCCGAAGAGAAGTTTGAGGTATCAGTGGTAGTAGTATGAGTAAACTTCCTGTCTTATCAGGCACAAAGTGTATCAAAGCCCTGGAAAAGGCGGGGTTCTATTTTAAAGGGCAGGAAGGCAGTCATGTGACAATCAGACGAGATGAACCGTTTTGCCAATTAGTTGTCCCTCTTCACAAGGAACTCGATAGGGGGACACTGCGAGCTATTATTCGTCAAGCGGGGCTATCAGTAAATGAATTTACTAAGCTGCTGTAGTGTCGCTCGCTAAGGTTGCTGAGATGATGATAGATAGGCAGTTACTCCGAAACCAGGATTTGGTGCTGAAGGTCTCTCCAAATGTTGACCCGGCGAAACTTGATATAAGCAAATACGAAGCGTTCCTTGATGCTCTCTGCGGAGATAGAGAATATCAGAAAGAAGCCATAAGGGAGACACTTCGCTATCTCCTCGGAGGACGATATAACAGCCTCAGAAACTTAGCAGAGGAAAATTATTACCAAAACCTGGTATTACAGGACTTATACCCATCCTTAGAAGACTTTTATAAGCATCTGCAGCTTCCTGATAAGCTTTCCTGCACCTTGGATTTAGCCACTGCTACTGGCAAGAGCTATGTGATATACGGCATTGCCCGCATAATGTTAGCTGAGGGAGCGGTGGCTCAAGCTCTCGTTCTATGTCCATCTAATACCATTGAAACCGGTCTCACCGAGAAGTTCCGCAGTTTATCAGGAGATAGAACATTAAAAGAAGTGCTCCCAGACTCGGCGGTAATCTCCAATCCACGGATTATCAATGCCTCCCAGACGATTCAGGGAGGAGATATTTGCGTAGAAAATATCCATGCCACTTATCAGAGAACGAAATCCAGCATAGAGGATAGCCTAAGCGGTAAAGGCGAAGAGACTCTAGTTGTAAATGACGAAGTGCACCATATGGCTAATCCTCCCGCTCGTGATCAGGCTTTAAAGAAGTGGAAGGAATTTCTTCTGGACCCAAAGTATAATTTCAAATATATCGTGGGTGATTCGGGAACTTGCTATGTGGGTAATGACTATTTTACCGATGTCATTTATCGCTTCTCTTTGCGAGATTCTATAGAAGAAAGGTTCGTAAAGACGATTGACTATGTTGCCGAAGATGTCTCGCATACCAAAGATGAGAAATTCCAGAAGATTTACGATAATCACATCCAGAATAAAGCGTTGAGGTACCGCTTGATAAAGCCTCTCACCATACTGATAACCAGAGATATTGCCGCCTGCAAGAGGTTAACCGAAGATTTGGTCGGTTTTCTGTCCGATAAGGAAAAAATCAGCAGGGATGCTGCGGCAGCTAAAGTTCTAATTGTTACTTCTGCCAATGAGCATAAAGGTAATATCCCGAAGCTGAAAGATGTTGATAATAAAAATAACCCTGTCGAATGGATTACCTCGGTCAGTATGCTGTCTGAGGGCTGGGATGTGCAGAATGTGTGCCAGATTGTTCCTCATGAGGAGAGAGCTTTCAACTCCAAGCTCTTGATTGCTCAAGTGCTGGGGCGGGGATTACGCATTCCTCCAGAGTATAAGGGTGAGCAGCCAGTAGTTACCGTATTTAACCACGATAAATGGTCAAGCAGCATCAGGGGCCTGGTAAATGAAGTCCTTGAGATAGAGAAGAGACTATATAGCTATCCTATATCTAAGAGTGAAGATTACAACTTTGAACTTTGCAATATTAACTATGTGAAATCTAAGGAGGTAGTAGAAACTCCCCAAGTTAAAGAATACGATTTCAGCAAGGGCTTTATCACCCTTGCCAGTCAAGCTAAGAAGGTAGAAGAGGAAACTACCTACGAACGGGCTGTGACAGAAAAGAGAAACCCAAAGAAAACCCCTATAGAATATAGAATGTACCCCGCTGAGGAAGTGGCTCAAGATATAGTAAACAAATTTAAAGCGCGTGATCTAGAAGTAGGGACCAGATACAGCAAAAAATACCCGTTTGATAAGGTTTTGGCTATTATATGGAATTCATTGGAGAGAAAGGGTGAGAAAGAGAACTTGGTCAGTCAGGAAAATAAGCAGAGAATTTTACAAGCATTCGGAGTGATAAAGAGGAAAGGCAGTAAGAGCTTACGATATAAAGTCGAAGCGGAAGACCTCTTCTTGGTTAGAACAGAGGCTATGGATAAGAGGTCTCTCGGTGTAGGGATGCTACGGAGGAATGCCAGCGTGTTCTTTGATGACTACTCTCTCAAGAAGGGAGATGAAAAGGACAGGAAAGTACTTGAAGAGGTACTGGAGGATGAAACATTACCGGTATACGCATTGCAGAAGGTTGGAAATGTATTCGATTTCAAGACGCCCGTTAATACAGCATTTGCCTCGCACAAACCAGAGAGGGATTTTATTAAAAGATTGGCTGGCGAAGAGAATGCTAGATTCATAGACGCGTGGGTTAAATCACCTGATGTTGGATTCTATAGGATTGACTATTCATGGCGGAAGGGGGAACACCAGGAGCATCAGAGCTTCAATCCAGACTTTTTCATCAAGGTAGGCGATGATATTTTAGTTATAGAAATCAAGGATGACGGGGATATTTCCCCTGAAAATAAGGGCAAGCTAAGGTATGCCAGAGAGCACTTCGGCAGGGTCAATAGCCTGCAATCAAGGCAGCGATATTACTTCAAATTTCTCTCCTCTAAAAGCTACGATGTGTTCTTCCAGAAGTTGAGAGACGGAGAGTACCGGGAATTCACATCCGAGCTTGAGGCGGACCTTGGTTGAAGGTCTTGTATTTATTGATGCAGGACCGGAGTGGTTCGCCGGCCAGTGAAGCATTGGAAACTGGCCTAATGAGAGGGAGCCGGAGATGACGGAAGCCAAAAAGAACCTGGAGGGACACAGAAAGAGGCTGAGGGAGAAGTTCATGAAGTCCGGCCTTGAAGGATTCCACAATTATGAGATTGTGGAATTGCTCCTCACCCTGGGGGGATCTCGCAGGGACCGCAAGCAACAGGCAAAAGAAGCGATAAGGAGATTCAAAACTCTGAGGGGGGTGCTGGAAGCCCCGCCAGCGGAGCTTCAGAAGATAAGGGGAGTCGGCCCTCACAGCGCATTTGGAATCGGGCTGGTGCAGGAAGTAGCCAGGGAATACCTCAAGGAAAGGATGCTCGAGAGGCCCGTTTGCTGCTCTTCCAAAGAGGTGTTTGATTACCTCTCCCATTCTATGCGAGGCCTTAAGAAGGAGGCCTTCAAGGTCATGTTCCTGGATGCCCAGAACCGCGTTATAGAAGTAGAAGACCTGTTTGAGGGGACGCTCGCTGCCAGCGTCATCTATCCCCGGGAAGTCATACGAAGCGCTATAAAACACAACGCTGTCTCTCTTATTTTTGCCCATAACCACCCTTCGGGAAATCCCCAGTCCAGCGATAGCGAAAAAGACATAACCAGGGACCTGGTCTTCGCCGGGAGCATTATGCAGATTGAGGTATTAGACCACATAATAGTGGGCGACAACCGGTACTTCAGCTTCGCCGATGAAGGCCTAATCAAAGAATACCAACTCGACTTCCTGAGCCTTAAGAAAGAAATAACCTTCGAACGGGAATCCGATTCCTGAGTTGATATTCTTATTCACTTGTCATAGTATACTGCTTTGCCGCTGCATGTCCAGGGTGACAGGCGTTTTGCTTCGCCCCTGATTGCATGATGTTGTATAATAGGGCCAGGTGGTTAGTATGAACCATACCCGGGGCTTTGTTAATCTGAA
>JAYEFR010000058.1:0-4058 GCA_034716155.1 Thermodesulfobacteriota bacterium | reverse complement strand
TCCGATGCGTTTTTGATAATATCCATGGTTTTCACCATACATTACGAAAGGCTGTCCGTCAAGCAGGGTGCCCACGCAACCTATTGATATCATTGAATAAACTGGCCGTCAAATCTTGCCTTCCTGGGCCTTTGCAAGAGGTAAACAAGGGGGGGTACGTTGCCCATGCATATCGTTGCAAGAAGAGGACATCAGGCCCCTTGTAGGGCCTGATGTGAGCAAAGTATATAATGAGAAAAAATTTTCACTTTTGTGGTTTTATCAAAATTATTTTATTTTTCCCAAAAAAACTCATGCCTTATGTCGAATATCCAGAATCATTGGAGCACCCCTTGACTTTATTCAGCTAACTATTATACTTTAAGTTATACGCTATCTATAAAATATAAACATTGTTGGGCATCATAAACCAAAATTTATACAAGGAGGTGCATGTTATGAAAACTTCAGCCACGTTGTATTATCGTTTTGCGGCAGTTCTGATCCTGCTTATAAGCATTTTCTTTGGAGGGTGTGCACAGGCGCCGACCGGAGTTAATGCGTCTGATGGCGATTATGCTGATAAAGTTGTTGTAACCTGGAATCCCGAAAGGGTCCCTGAGGGAAGAAAGCCTATAGTTGATTACTATAAGGTATTTAGAGCTGAAGAAGCTGAGGGTCCCTATGAAGAAATTAGCGGGGATATCGATGGAACATACTATAATGATGAGTCAGTTACACCTGGCTTATATTACTACTATCAGGTAAAAGCGTATAATGTATTTGAAGGGGAGAGTGAACCCAGTGACTATGACGCAGGCTATGCAGGTAATACCAATGCGTCATTTCTTCAAAAAGTTTGTACAACAGAAATGAACGCTATCGGCAAGTTTGATACTAAAAATCCAAGTATGAGAATCGGCACAAATGTAACGATAGATGGTGATCTTAGCGGTACATGTAATAGAGCTATAGAAAATTATGCCCTGTTTTGGAAAAAAATAGAATATACATATACTAATTATCAGGACATTATCTCAAAAGGGATCACTCTCGACGGAACCCTGACATGTATTGTTGGTATAAACGAAAATGGATTTTGTAAAGGCACACTAAATATTAACGGAGATCACACTGGTTATATTTATTATGATCTGCTTTTAACCACTCTGCAACGAACCGGTGGGCATTACTATATATCCCAGAACGGACATCAAGAAGAGGAGGTCGACTGGTCTCCCTGCAAACCAGAAGGAGGCCCGACTGCGGATATTTTGGATCAAGAAATGGCAAAAGCTGTGTTATATGCCGCCTTTTCCGGAATTGCCTATGAGCAGGAAAGCAACCTGATATATGGTGTCATGTTTGGAGATGTGATCGGGCTGTCCGAGAAAGTGGCCGATTATGTTATTTACAGTGTCGGGAGGATGGAGATTGGCGATCTCATTAGTTTAGGGCTGCGTCTGATTGCCAGACTCCCTGTTAATTTGGATATTATACACCCAGCCAGCGGCACTGTGTTCAGCTTTACCATTGATCCAGGACCTGCATCAGCTGATAGAACTTCAAAAGACGGTAGAAAATATATCAGTTCCACAGCGACAATATCTATTGACTTCAACAGCACGGGCTATCCTGTGGGCGGATACATAGCAAATGATAGAACCTATTACGGTAATGGCGGCACCTATGACATTGTTGCTGATTTGGAAGGATATTTTTACCTCGATATAACAAGTTTAGATATAGATATTCTCTTTACAAAAGTTAACGTTGATCTAAAGAACAGCCTCACAATATCCTATAGCGAGCCGTCTGAGCATGATATCAGCATTGATCAATGGAATGTCTACTTTGATATAAAATACGGTGAGGATGATCTTAATTATGACACAGATCCACCCCTTAATGTAGAAATTGTTCCCAAAGTAATTCCCATACCCGATTACGGCATTGACAACAGGGACTACATGGTTAGCGGCAGTTTCACCGTAGACGGCGAAAAAACGTATACATACGATGACGTGCGTTACGTGCAGAATCAAATCGATACCGACCTACTTATTAACATAAAAGGTCTCCTGGGTGTATCCGGACTTGATGGCGTTGTGTTAATCGAAACCCTTGAAGGCATTACCCTGGTGGACGGTATCTGGACATCAGGCGCATTGCCGTTCACCGGTGTATCGACAGCTGATACCGCAACATTTATCGGTGATGGTTCGGTAGAATTCTCAGGCGATCTTGGGGCCTGGACTCTCGAAAACTGGCAGGAAGATTTAAATCCATTTTAACAATCACCCTCCCCCCGGCCGTGCCGGGGGGAGACAAATTACCCGCAAACAGACAGCCTTGTGTTATTTAAAACGGCGGAACCATACAAAAGCTGCCTCCATCCCTTGTTTTGTTTAAACGCCCTACTTATTCAATTTTTAAGCTTTGATTTTGTATACCAAGATAGCAGTTATGTTGCCAGTTTAGTTATGTTGTGAGTGTCAGTTAATTTAATTCTGTTCCCATTGTTTCATTCTTATCAATCCATATTATTCCTCAATGTCTTTTGTAAGAAATCTTATAATTCTTTTCATTCCTTTTATTAAGGCATAAAGCCGGGTGCGCTGTTGATCTGTTTTCTCTGATGAAGTTGTTTTAGAGTCGTTTTCTCATAACGAGATAAGGGAGAGAAAACGATGCTAAAGGCGCCGATTTGCAAGAAGCGTCCATGCCGAATCTGTCGTCGTTGGTTTATGCCCAACGCAAGGCTTAGATATCGTCAGATGACCTGTGGTGATATTCAATGCAAAAGGGAGTGGCACAGAAAAAAATGTGCAGAATGGAATAAAAACAATCCTGAGTATTTTAGGTCCAACTACCTGCAGAAGAAACTTGATACTATGATTCAATGTGACAAAGACTCAAAAACCCACCAGCCCAAAAGTACCCCTCCTGTATCACCGAAAAGCCGTTTAAAGTCAGGACTACCCCTTCAGCATGTTCAAGATGTGATCGGCATTGAACACCTTATAATCATTGAGTATTTAGCGCAACTACTCGTTCGTCGTTTTCAAGAGGTGTTAAGGGGGCAAGCTGTTGTAAATACAGAACAAATAAACCAACTACCCACCAAGGGGTCTTCAGGATGTGATCGACTTTGAGCGGGGCTATTGTGTACACCTGTCCATTATAAAAGAGAGGAGGCTGCCATGATAAGAAAAAGGATACTCAATCCTCACCGGGTCAGGCGTATTGATGGCGGGTTCAGCTTTATCCCTCACCGTTTTCTCACCGATGGTTTTTTGGCCTCTCTCAGTCAAAAAGAGCTCCTTTTATATATGTTCCTTATTCTGGTTTCTGATCGTCACGGCCTTTCTTATTATGGTTATGATTCCATCTGCTCTTTACTGCAGATCACCCTTGATCAGTACATCGATGCCGGAAACGGCCTAATGGAAAAGGATCTGATAGCCTTTGACGATACAGTCTTCCAGGTACTTGAGTTGCCCTTACAGCCAAAACCTGTTGGTGACTCTGATCCCAAGGCAGATCCCGCATCCATTGCGCAGATTATAAGACAGTCACTTCAGGAGACACGGCATGACGGATAAGAATCTTCAGATGTTAGAACAGGCCATTTGCGATTACCTGGAGTGGATAAAATCAGGAGAGTATGAAGGCAGTACAATGAGGATGCAATATAGCCTGGTCTTGCGCGACTTTATCGTGTTCGTAAAAAACAATACTATTGCCTGGGATGATACCTTTAACCTGGATACCCTGAAGGAGTTCCGAAAATATAGCAGACTCCCCAACTCATCTCATGCAATCAGAGGGCTTTCCTGCTATCTTTTCATGCATGGGAGAATACCGCAGCCTCTACGAAAACCGGATTGCCAGATCGATTTGCCCGACATCTATGAACAATATCTGGACTATCATGAAAAGAACAGGCAGGTCCCATATCGGAATATTAAGAGTATCAGGAGGGTCCTTGCTTGTTTTCATGATTACCTTCAAACACACAAAATCGATCTTGCCTCTATAGGGATTGAAGAGATTGATGCCTTCCTGGTAGAGTTTTT
>JAYEFR010000057.1:0-4069 GCA_034716155.1 Thermodesulfobacteriota bacterium | reverse complement strand
CGATTCCAAAACTCTCCGCCTTTGACAGGTCATGAGAAATCTCTTTGGGTAACAACACATTGAGCTCTGGTCCCTCCTTGGCCTATAGATATTTCGAATAAAATCTAAACTTCTTTATCAAAAAAACCGATTAAATATTAATAATTGTGAGCTTCGCAAAGTGATGGGAGGCACATAACAAATAAAGCTTTTTGGAGGTTGTGGCTTAAGGTATTATGGAAACTGTAGCCTTTTGTTTAATTCTATCATATTTGCTTGGCAATATACTACACGTTTACTCATTAAAGAAAAAATTTTCGCTTGGGATAACCCTTATTGAATTGCTTCTTGTAACGGGGATTATAGCAACGCTTACAAGTATTGCAGTTCCAACATACTCTGGTTATAGGGACAAGGTGAATAATGCTGAGGCCACCGCCCAGATCACTGGCATTGAGCTTATAATAGACAGGTTTTATGCAGAGAACGGGAGGGGTCCTCACAACCTTGCAGAGGTGGGGAAAGGGGGCTTATTGGATCCCTGGGGTAATACGTACGAGTACTTGGATATTGTAAACGCGGGTCCAGGTGATCAGCCCAGAAAATGGGGGCCAATCCATCCAATCAACACAGATTACGACCTTTACAGTAAAGGCAAGGATGGGAAGAGCAAGGCTCCTCTTACTGCAGCATTTAGTAGGGATGACATCGTCCGTGCCAGAGACGGGCAATATGTGGGGCTGGTTTCAGACATATAGGATAGTTATAGCGCATGAGGATTGATACGACATTTCTTCGCAGCAAGGTGGCTCACCGCATATTCCTACTCTTCATTATCTGTGCTATTGTCCCCATGACATCCCTTGCAATCATATCTTTCATCCAAGTAGCCTCCCAGCTCGAAGACCAGAGTCTTACACAGATTCATCAAGATGTAATGGTAAAGTGGATGTCAATTTACGATAGGCTCTTGTCTGTGGAGGCAGAGATGAAGGCACTGTCATCCCATATCCTTAGGGACTACGAAACCAAAAAAGACACGCCTCCAAGACAATTGTACAGTAGACAAATGTATAACCAGCTTCTCCAGCGGTTTAGGTCTCTGTCTATTATCAAAGGGGATAGAGTAATGCCTCTTGTGGGTCATATAGAGAAAATACCACCGCTTAGAGCTGGGCAGAGACAACACATGTCCTCAGGCAAACCCCTTATATTCACCCAAAACTATCCAGACCAAACAACCTCTATATTCATGGGGATACAGATCGATTCCGAACACTCTGGACAAGGGCTCTTGATAGCTGAAATCAAACCTAGCTATCTCTGGGGAATAGACAGGGAAATATTCCCAGAAACGACCAAACTATGTATCTTAGATCAATCAAATCATGTGCTGTTCTCCTCACTCCCTTCTTGTCTCACCCCCTCCCTTATAAAGGCATTGAGTTCGATGCATCCATCCTCAACTAACTTTGAATGGACGGATGGAACTACTCAATACCTGGCAAGTAGCTCTTATGTATTCTTAAAAGAGAGGTTTTTCGAGCCCACGTGGACCCTGGTGATGAGCGAGACAAAAACTCATGCGAAGGCGCCTATTGCCAATTTTAAGAAGACATTCATTCTTGTATTTATTATGTCCATCTTTACGATATTGTTTCTCAGTATAAGTCAGATCCGCAAGACTCTGGTGCCCCTGGATAAACTTCGTGAGAGTACTCAACGAATCGCTAAAGGGGATTTTGGCTCCCGGGTTACAGTGAAAAGTGGGGACGAGTTCGAGGACCTTGCTACATCGTTTAATTCCATGACATTACAAATAGACAAGCAGTTCAAGGAACTAGCCGCAATGGCAAATATAGACTGCTCTATTCTTTCAGTCCTGAACGTTGAAAAAATCGTGGAAACATTTTTTTCCCACATAGGAGATATCTTTCCCTGTGACTCAGCAGGGGCATGCCTTCTAAATACAATGAACAACACATGGCATAATTATATCAGGCCCAGTAGCTGTGAAAGCTCAGTGAGAAAAGAAACAATTAATCTCTGTCCTGAAGAGATCCAAACACTCTATGATAACCCGAAATATCTTTTAATGTACCTCTATGAAGGACTCCCCCGATATCTCCATTACTTTATTCAGCAGGGGATGGAGTCCTTTTTGGTTATGCCGATCTTTCTCGATAAGAGGCTCTCAGCAATTATCACATTGGCTCATAAAAAGACCCACGAATACTCTCAAGAAAGTCTCGCGCATGCCCGTCAGTTGAGTGACCGTATGGCGGTAGCCTTGTCTAATACCCACCTCATAGAAGAGTTAAATCAATTCAACATAGGCACACTCACTGCTCTGGCCAGAATCGTAGATGCAAAATCTCCCTGGACAGCGGGCCATTCAGAACGGGTTGCAGAGATTGGCACTAGGATTGGCAGAGAAATAGGTTTACCTCAGCCCGAGTTGGATGTATTAACCAAGGCAGGGCTGTTACACGATATAGGTAAAATCAGTATTCCCAGTAAGATCCTTAACAAACCATGGAAACTGACAAAAGAGGAGTTCCGCGTAATTCAAGAACATCCGCTCACAGGAGTACGTATCCTGAAACCTATTATCCCCTATGCAGAAACTATTCCTATTGTGCTTCAACACCATGAACGCTTTGATGGAAAGGGATATCCCGATGGAATTTGCGGGGAAAACATTGTCTTGGGTGCACGCATCCTCGCTCTTGCCGACACCTTTGATGCAATGACCTCGGACAGACCATACAGGAAAGGAATGAAAGTCGAGAAGGTAATAGAAGTGATTAAAGCAGAATCAGGCCGTCAGTTTGATCCGAAGCTGGTTCAAGCCTTTTTGAAAATCATATCAGAAGAAAATAAAGAAGAAGAGGGTAAGGAGGGATATAAATGAAACCAAAATGGCTTTTAATCTTGTTGATATTTTTTTCAGTGTGCTTTGATTTGCAATGCACAAAGAATACAGGTACACCAGTGAAGCTAGCAGGGGTATGGAAGACCTCAGAAAAAGGCTATTCTGACGAGTCTATAGAGTTTACCTATGACAAGATTATCATAAAATCTCAAACTCAAGACAGGTATGAGTATGCTATCACAAGGGTGAAAAGCAAAAAGGTTCCTGAAGAACAGAGTGTATTATATAATATTTACTGTATTGATCAATTCGGCGAGGAAGACATATTCTCTTTTTACTATGCCCCATTAGATGGTGGCACTCTAAGATACAAGAATCGAAAGAACATAATTTGGAAAAAAGTTGGAGGATAACAGACAGTTTATTTAAAGATTCTTTGTAGTTTCAGGCTCAACCTTTGCCCAGTTAGATAGACTCGATTCTTTAGGTACATCCTTAAAAAGACTGTTGGGATCCTCCCGTGTCCTCCGGATATATTTTTGCTTCATCTCACTTGGTAGCTTGCCTGCCTTTACGTATCTCCTGGCCGTATTCTCATCCATCCCCGCCTTTATCGCAGATACCCCCTTCTTCTCTCCCGTCTTCAACAAATCTCTTAACCCCCTCTTACACTTGTCCTAGATTTTTTTGTTTGACATTATATATTTCAGATATATATACTTTAGAGCCAATTGCAAAACTCATAATTTGCAGCAATTTTCGCTATAAATCAATATAACTACTTGATAATATGAAGAAAGTGCTCTAATATAACATCCAAGCCACACAAATAGAAAGGAGTATATAATGAGCACTCTCTTCGATATATGGCATAGCACACAGACGAGACTTTTTCCATGGTTAGAAGACAAACTGGATATTTGATATAGTGGGGGAGGTTTAGGCAAAAGCCATCAGAGCCGGAGTTAGGAGGCCATAATATGGTCAGTGTGCGATTGAGAACGGCGGTTTGTAGCTTGGTATTCTATAAATCTCATGGTCAAAATAAGCGCATGATTATCTTTTCAGTCAATGCGCTAATAATAGTCGACGTCAATCAATAAGTAAGTGGTGATAGGTAAAGATGAGGGAATTTAAGCAGATAGGAGCAGGCTGGAATATTGGGAAGATCTATTCTATGCTTACGCCATATTTGCGCAGGATATCTTCTTTGGT
>JAYEFR010000056.1:0-4124 GCA_034716155.1 Thermodesulfobacteriota bacterium | reverse complement strand
TGCTCTCTTTTTCTATACTATTAGACGACAATTGTCAAAATACTGTGATATTATTGTGTTAGCAAAACTAATATGTCCCCTTAAGGAAAAATGGGGTCAGCCGAAATTGACTAACCCCTTGATATTACTGGTGGGCCATGAAGGACTCGAACCTTCGACCTACGGATTAAGAGTCCGTTGCTCTACCAGTTGAGCTAATGGCCCATACTATTACCTGGTACGCCCGGGGCGATTCGAACGCCCGACCTGCGGATTCGAAGTCCGACGCTCTATCCACTGAGCTACGGGCGCACTCCTGGGGTGAGTGAAGGGGATCGAACCCTCGGCCACAGGAGCCACAATCCTGTGCTCTACCAACTGAGCTACACTCACCATGCATCCTGGTACGCCTGAGAGGATTCGAACCTCCGACCTACGGATTAGAAGTCCGTTGCTCTATCCAACTGAGCTACAGGCGCCTGCTACCATTTTCTGGTCGGGGCGAGAGGATTTGAACCTCCGACCCCCTGCTCCCAAGGCAGGTGCGCTACCAGACTGCGCCACGCCCCGCAGGGGAAGGCTTATATCAAAGGGCTATAGGCAAGGCAAGTGTTTTTTACATCTAATACCAAGTTGTAATTAAGTCATTGCGAGGAGCGGGATGGGGGATGTTAATGAAGGGGGCCAGGGGGTGTCATTGCGAGGAGGTTTTTAGGCCGACGTGGCAATCCCATGGGTTGGAGGCACCTCGAGATTGCTTCGTCGCTTAAGCTCCTCGCAATGACAATATGGGTATTATGCAAAGGCCGATGAGAGCAAAAAATCCCTACGTTTTCCATAAAACTATTTTTTATCTTTTCGACTCTCGACTCACGACTCTCGATTATTTTAAATCCCCCAACACCCAAAACCTTTTTTACTGTTCACTATTTTCATATAAAAATCTTAGTGGTCTATTGTTTAAGTCAGCGGCAAATACTAAACATCGTTCAACTATTCATGTGCCGGATTCAACCTGTCATTTTTACCCCAATCTCTCCAACCCACTGCAAGCCCTGCAAGTATTAAGGCGATCCCTGTAAGTTCTCTGCCGCTTGGTTGATATAAACCAAGGAATATCCATATAAGCCCTACAAAACAGGGCTGCAAAGCAAAGATCAAGCCAACCTTTACAGGAGAGGCTACTATCTGTGCCCTCGTCTGGATCAAAAGCCCCCATGCTGTAACAAAGAGAGCCGCATAAAAGACTGCCACCCAGGAAATCAAACCCATGCCCGGGAGAATGGCTTTATTGTATATAAAGATGGAACACAGGGTGGCTGTTGCTGTCTGAATTACTACCAGATGCACCGGGTTTGATTTCTTAACAAAATTTGCAGTAAGGACTATATGCAATGCAATTAATATTGCACTTGCTATACCCACAATATCAAAGCTGGTCCATAAAAGGCACAAACCTATTATACATGTAACAATAGCTGCAATCTCCCTTTTTAAGGGGATTACCTTAAGTACAGGTATGGATAAAAAAGGTATCAGAACAACAGAAAACGATAAGAAGACCGCCTCTTCAAGGGGCGAGCCCTTTGGTAAAAAAATACCTTGAGAAAGGTACAATAAAAAGATGAGGCACCCCAGGATTATGCCTCTTGAGATGTCTTTAAACTTGATTGATTTTATATCAGCCCTATAGATAATGCTTACCAGCAGATAGGCGATCAAAAATCTTGACATGGAAAAAAAACCTATCCCCATTTGTGATATTGCCTTTGGTGTTACTACAAGAAAAACACTTAAGATAAATGCAAGTAATATCAATAATAAATTAGCCCTGGACTCACTCATTGTGATCGATCCTTGTCAAGATATCTTCCTCGAGACGAGCCATCTCCAAAGCCTTATCCTCTGATACACCCTCATGTTCATATCCGGCCAAATGACATATGCCATGTACCAATAATTCCTTTACCCTCTCCATAGTTGTCATACCCGCGTGTGTTGCCTCATCAGATGCCCTCTGAGCAGATATTACAATGTCCCCCAAATGGGATCCTTTTGGACCAGGGCCTTCCTGTTGAGAAAACGAAAGCACATTCGTAGGCCTGTTCCTTCCCAGATACTTTGTATTGAGCCTCTTAATATATTGATCATCCACTATAACAATAGAGATTTCCGCCTGCTCTATACCAAAGGCCTTTAGAGACCTCGCCACATATTCCCTCAGGATAGATATATCTATGGAGACGTCTTCCTGGAGATCTTGTATGTCGATAGTAATCACACTCCGGCCCTGTCATATGCCTTTATAATCTCAGATACAATCTTATGCCGTACTACATCGTCCTCTGAAAAATATACAAAGCTTATTCCTTCAATCCCTTTTAAAATCTGGGTTGTCTCGATAAGGCCTGATGTAGTGTCATTGGGCAGATCTATCTGTGTAATATCCCCTGTTACTACTGCCTTGGAATTAAACCCAAGGCGGGTCAAAAACATCTTCATCTGCTCTGATTTTGTATTCTGTGCCTCATCCAGAATAATAAAGGCATCATTTAGAGTCCTGCCTCTCATATATGCAAGAGGGGCTATCTCTATGCTATCCTTTTGTATTAACCTTATCACATGGTCATAATCCATCATATCATACAAGGCATCGTATAGAGGCCTAAGGTATGGATTTACCTTTTCATAAAGATCTCCAGGAAGAAATCCCAATTTCTCTCCAGCCTCGATAACCGGACGCGTAAGGATAATCCTTTCAACCTTTTTCTTCAAAAGATATGATATAGCCATGGCCATGGCCAGATATGTCTTCCCTGTGCCGGCAGGCCCTATCCCAAGTACGATATCCTTATTCCTCATGGTATCTATATAGACCTTTTGCTGAAAACTCTTTGGGGTGACGACCTTTTTGGAAGATGCAACATAGATATTATCCACAAAGACATCCTTTAAGTTCAATGTCCTGTCCTTGGCAAGCATCCTTACTGCATACCATACATCAGAGGGATATAGGGGAAAGCCTCCCTTTAAGAGTTCATACAGATCTTTAAAGGTATGTTCTGCAAGTTCCACATCAAAGTCATCCCCTTGAATCTCAATACTGGCCCCTCTCAACGAACATTTGATCCCTATTGCCTCTTCTAATATCTTAAGGTGTGAACAACTATCCCCTGCAAGCTGCCTGAGGATATAGCTATCTTCAAACTCTATAGTGGACATCTACCTTTAATGCACCTCTCTATCCATAGGTTCACCATATCATTCAGACAAACACTATTATATTAAAACAGGCCATCTTACAAGGGATTTCATACTAAGTTGCATCCAACCAGTCAGTTTACAAAATTGTCATTACGAGCTTTAGCGAAACAATCTAAAGCCTAGATTGCCACGTCGCTAAAGCTCCTCGCAATGACATTGGGCCTATTTTATTTCTTGGGTTGCAACCTCTATATAATTATATTATCTACATCCTCATGTTCGAGGTAAAGGCCATTGATAAATTTAGCGCAGCACACAGGCTTGCAGGATACGAAGGTAATTGCGAAAGGATCCACGGTCACAATTATAAGGTGGAGGTATGCGTATCATCTTCAGAGTTAAATCCCATGGGGCTGGTAATAGACTTCAGGTTGGTGAAAAAGCTGCTTGGAGGCATACTAAAGGATATGGATCATCAATACTTAAATGAACTGGGTGCCTTCAAAGAGCAAAACCCTTCAGCGGAAAACATAGCACGATATATATATAATAGACTTACTAAAGGCATACCTCCTCCTGTAAAGCTCTCATCTGTGAGGGTATGGGAAAATGATGATTGCTGTGCAACCTATCGCAAAGAAGGCAACTAATTAATGATGACGGATGTGCAAAAACAAAAACCTGAAAACATGCTGTATGTAAACAAGGTAGGGGTGAAGGGCCTTTCTTATCCTATAGTAGTTTCAGATAAAAAGAAGGGCACCCAGCATACGGTTGCGTCTTTAAACATATATGTTGACCTGCCACAAGAATTCAAAGGTACACATATGAGTCGTTTTATCGAGGTGTTAAATCAGCATAAAGAAGAGATACATATAAAAAATTTTAGGGCCATCTTAGAAGAAATCAAACATACACTGGGGGCATCAAGTGCACACCTT
>JAYEFR010000055.1:0-20756 GCA_034716155.1 Thermodesulfobacteriota bacterium | reverse complement strand
TTCCTTGCAAGAAAAGATCAGCTGGATCTCTTTGGGATCCTTTCCTACACCTGTTCAAAGGTTAAAGGAAATGGGCTGTTCCAACCTGTGGATCAAGAGAGATGATCTGGATTCTAGGGTATATGGAGGCAATAAAGTCAGAAAATTAGAATTTATACTTGCAGATGTAATCAAAAGAAAAAAGAGGCGGGTAATAACCATGGGCGGGATTGGCACAAACCACGGCCTGGCTACTGCTGTTTACTGTCATAGGCTTGGGCTTGCCTGTACGCTTCTGCTTTTTTATCAGCCTGTAACGAAATATGTAAAGCAAAACATGCTTTTGTTCCACAGATATAACGCAGAGATGGTCTATACAAAAGGTATGCTAAGGACAGGCCTTAGTTTCTACCTTCCTCAGAAGATAAGGCACCCGAGATCCTATTTTCTTTATGCCGGCGGGTCCTCGCCAATAGGAACCCTTGGATTTGTAAACGCAGCCTTTGAATTGAAGAAACAGATTGAAGATGGCCTGATGCCTGTGCCCAAATATATCTTTTGCCCTTTAGGCTCAAACGGGACCATGGCAGGATTGGCTCTTGGATGCCTCTTAGCAGGTCTTGACTCTACTGTCATAGGGGTCAGGGTTGCAGCATCTTATCTGGGCCCTTTGCAGTTAACAACGCCAGGGACAGTAAAATCTTTAATGGAAAAGACTTACAATCTCCTAAAAGCGAATTCTAAAGAGATACCGGATATCAATATCCGCACACCACAGGTATTGAACGAATATTTTGGCCAGGGGTATGGGTACCCAACCAAAAAAGGCTTGCATGCGCTAAGGGTTTTAAAAGATCGTGAAGATATACCTCTGGATCCCACGTATACTTCAAAGGCATTTGCTGCAGTGATTGATTTTATAAATGATCACAAGGATGCTGCAGACCCGATTCTATACTGGCACACCTATAATTCAGTGGATTTGTCTAGTGAGACACGCTCTATTGATTATCATGACCTGCCAGGTGAGTTCCATCAATTTTTTGAGGGGGAAGAAATACCGGTTTAGACGAGAGATGTCTTTTTATGCCCTGGGCCTTTTTGGCCATAAGGTGAAGATCGAAGCTAATTTTTTTGCCTCTCGATTGGTTCAAGATTACTCATGCTTCCTGTTAGTAGTCAGTAGTTTGTTGTCCGTTGTAGAATCTCCAGACAGGACAATACCCATATTGTCATTGCGAGCTTTAGCGAAGCAATCTCAAAGAGCCTGCAACCGATGGGATTGCCACGTCGGCCTAAAAACCTTCTCGCAATGAATATGCAAGCAATTATGTAAAGGTCTTAAGAATTGAATCTATTCTATATTTTTCTTTAAGCTGAATGCTGACCCCTGATCCCCGACCCCTATTTCCATATAAAATACACTCCGAACATTATCTGGGAACAAGTCTATTCACTACAAGGGTTTTGAGTCCTGCTAAAAATCCATATCTATCGCACCTTGCCCCTTGCAAGCGATGCAAATATGCCACCAAAACAAAGGATAGCAAAAATGGCAAATATTACCTTTATACTTCTAACAAAGAGTAAGTAGTATTCAGGTGTGATCTGTACTCTGCCTATATACAGCGCAAATATCAACATGGCAATTCCCATGCTTAGCATTTGCCCGGTGAGCCGCATTGTTGCAAGTGTTCCTGATGCTACACCGTAAGATTTCTTTTCCACAGAACTCATGACTGCATTTGTGTTGGGAGACGAGAAAAGGGCAAGGCCAAAACCAAGCAGGATTAAGCTTGTCAGTATGAACCCCAAAGAGGTGGTATTGTTTAAAGAGGTAAAAAGGAAAAGTGCAATGGCAGTAAGTGTCATACCTATTGAGGAAACCACCCTTGGTTCAATCTTGTCTGAAAGCCTGCCGGCAAGGGGTGAAAAGATAGCCATTACAACAGGCTGCGTCACCAGGATCAGGCCTGCGTCTTGAGGGGTAGCCCCTTTTGTATACTGCAAGTAAAGACTTAAAAGGAAACTTACAGCAAATGTTGCACTGTAGTTGATCAGGGCTGCCAGGTTAGATAAGGCAAAGACAGTATTGTTTCTAAAAAGATCTATATCTAAAACAGGGCTTTCCACCTTTATTTCCCACAGGGCAAATCCAAAGATCCCCAAGCCACCTGTGAGAATTAAGCATGCGCCCGGCACTTTTGGCAGCAGAGAAAAACCATACATTATAGCTGTAAGCGCAAGGCTGTAGAATATAGAACCAGCAAGATCGAACCTTTCCCCCTTTGCCTCAGCCCACTCTTCCCTCAACTTCCAGAAAACAAGAAAGATTATTACCAGGCCTATTGGTACATTTATAAAAAAGATACTTCTCCATCCGAAGTGCTGCGTGAGAAACCCGCCTAAAGATGGCCCAAGAGAAAGACCCGAATAGACTGCAGCAACATTTATCCCCAGGGCCTTGCCCCTCTCCCTTACGGGGAATACTGATATGAGAATTGCTACCCCGGTCCCAAAAATCATAGAACTTCCGATCCCATGAAAGACCCTAGACACAATCAGCATAGCAGCAGAAGGCGAGATTGCCGAAAGAAAGGAGGAGACAGTATAGATCAGTATGCCGTATGTAAAGATCATTTTCCTCCCATATATATCTGCTATCCTTCCAAAGGGGACAAGAAATATTGCAGCAGCCAGGATATATGAGGTGGGGACCCAACTTAACAAGACCACGTTCATCGAAAATTCTTTGCCGATTAAAGGCAGAGCAATGTTGACAGAAGAACCCATAAAGGGGGTAAGAAAAGAGGTGAGCGTGGCAATAAGTAACACATATCTTTTATTTGCAGCACCATCCATAGTTGGTTTGTCCTTTAGTTAATCTCTGCCAATGATTATTGCGCCTTAGGCAGATCCGTTAGTCTCCTTACAAGTTATCACAGTTGGATACTTGAGTAAAAGCTGAAGGTTTTATTTGCAAGTCTTGTCTTTAAGAGATACAATATAGTCTTATATTATTTGCAATAAGGAGGAGATCATGAAGGTCGTTTTTCATGAGGATTTTTATCAGGTCTATACATCTGATCCGGCTGCAGATGCCGGGCGGATGGAGGCTGTAGTTGACGTGATTAAACCTCACGTGGAATTTGTTACAGCAGACCCTGCCTCTGAGGTTGATATTGCATCTGTTCATACAAAGCCACATATAGAGGATGTAAGAAGGCAAGGGTTATATCCCATTGCAGCCCTGGCTGCCGGTGGAGCTATTAAGGCTGCTACTATTGGCATTAAAGAGCCATGCTTTGCACTTATACGCCCGCCTGGTCATCATGCCTCGTCGAATTCCTCCTGGGGGTTTTGTTATTTCAGCAATATGGCTATAGCCATAGAGCACCTGAAACGAGCAGGAAAGATTCAAAGTGCTTATGTCTTGGATATTGACCTCCACTATGGGGATGGTACGGTAAATATCCTGGAAAATAAGGGATATGTAACCATACATAACATATCTGCCGGCAATCGGGATGCATATATGGACGAGGTGATTTATGAAATGGAACATTGTCAGGCAGACATAATCGGGATCTCGGCAGGCTTTGACAACCATGAGCAGGACTGGGGTGGTGTATTGAAGACCAAGGACTACCAGGAAATCGGCAAGAAGGTCAAATCCGCTGCCATTAGATGCAATGGAGGCTCTTTCGCTATCCTGGAAGGTGGCTATAATCATGATGTCTTAGGGCACAATGTAATGGCTTTGATTGAGGGGCTGTCCAAAGGATAATCCATTTTACCTATCCGAAAAAGGTGAGAGGCCTTTTTGGATATAAGATGCTTTCAGGATATCTATTGAAGCCTTTCTCGCTATAGAGAATCGCAGGTACTCATCCAAAGATTACAAGTACGGTTTGATTGCCTTGTAAAAATGTCTGGCCATTATGGTATAGCCTGTGCTGTTTGGGTGGATCGAATCGCTCATCAGCTCTTCTTTTCCAAGGATACCTTTATAGATATTGGGGATCAGAACAGCCCCTGTTTCATTACAAACCCTTTTGTATGATTGCCCATAACCCTTTCCAAAAAATGGAATGTCTATCCCACCCACGATCACCAGGGCACCTCTGGCCTGTATGGACTCGATGATTGTCTTAAGTCTATAGAAAGCTTCCTCCTTATTGGCCCTGTTTTTGAGATCATTTCCTCCCAATGTAATCAGCACGATACGAGGAGATTTGGACAAGACGTCTTTATCTAGCCGATTCAAGGCACTTTGCGTTGTATCTCCAGGGATGCCGGCATTGATAACATCTTTATTAATCATTTGTGAAAGCTGCGAGGGATAGTCCATACCCGGTCCTGCTCCGGTTCCATAGGTAAGGCTGTCTCCGAAACAGATGATGTTATCTCCTATCGGGTTGGTATTTTTGATTTGAGGAGAAGCAGAGAATAATAGATAAAATACACTGAAGGCAATGGCAACAAAGAGAAAAAGAATAATCCTTTTCATTTATCCTATTCCTTTACGAATGCATCAAATTTTCACCATGTCTTTTTCTGGCTCGGCTTAAGAAACAAGCTAAACCAGGGAACAGCATTAATTTTGGGAGGGATTTTTTCCCTCTTTTTCAAGGGTAGATACATTGGATTCCTTTTGTGCCGCACTCAAAACCTTGCCCTTTGCCCGTCTGGCGCGCCTTTTTTTCTGTTGCTGGAGCCTTGCAATCTTCTTGGCCCGTACACTCTTTTCTCCGAGTATCATTTCTTCTACTTTTTCCGCCAGGATGCGCCTTGCAAAGAACCTGTTTGCGGCCTGGGATCTTGTCTTCCGGCATTTCACCGCTATCTTGGTGGGTGAGTGCTTCAGATATACGCAGGTAGCTGCCTTGTTCACCTTCTGTCCGCCCTTGCCCTGAGATCTCACAAACTTTTCAATAATATCTTTTTCATTTATGCCCAAGGCCTTCATCCTGTTTTCCAAGGCCCTTCTCTTTTCAGGGTTTACTGCAGCATCGCTCATACCCATGTCCTTGTAATAAGAGTATATCACGTAATTGGGCAGCGGTCTAAAAGAACAATAAACCCTTACTCCTTGGACTGAGTTCTATCTTGTTTGGCTAAAGCCCCCCTTCATCAGATTTCAATTATGGAGGATAGAGAAACTCCTTTATAGTATATTCTACACCTTGACATTGGCACTGTGAGTTACTAGTAAATAAAGGTAGAAGAAAAAGGAGTGACATATGCCCATCTATGAATATGAATGCAGAAAATGCGGAGAGATCTTTGAGGCGTTGGTCTCGCTGTCTTCAAATACAAGCCCTGAATGTCCAAAGTGTGAAAGTAAAAATGTAGAGAAGAAGATATCTATAATTGCATCTGATTGCGGGTCATGCTCATCATGCAGCGCCCCATCAGGAGGTTTTACCTGAGGTTAATAACTGAGGCCCGGTCAGGGTTTCTTAAAATAAATCCTTCACTATTATTGTCTGCTCACGTTTAGGCCCTACAGATATTATAGCAGCGCTCACGCCAAGATGTTTCTCCATATACTTTATATAGGCCTTGCAGTTGGCGGGAAGGTCCTCATAGGATTTTACAGATGAGATGTTCTCCTCCCAGCCGGGCAGTTCATCATATATTAGTTCGAGATCAGGATAGATTTCAAAATCAGCGGGCATATCCTTTATGATGGTATTGCCTGATTTATAGGCTGTTGCAACCTTTAGTGACTCTAACCCTGAGAGTACATCCAATTTGGTGATAGCAACGTAAGCGATTGAACCAAGTCTTATTGAGTATCTTAAGGCAACAAGGTCTAGCCACCCACACCGCCTGGGCCGACCTGTGGTAGAACCATATTCACCGCCAAATGCCCTTAGCCTTTCTCCTGTTTCATCATTTAGTTCAGTGGGAAAAGGCCCCTCTCCCACCCTGGTGGTGTATGCCTTACATATACCTATCACGTTATCTATCTTGGTAGGCCCGATACCTGTCCCTACACATACCCCGCCAGCTACAGTATTTGATGATGTGACAAATGGATATGTACCGTGATCTATATCCAGATTGCCCCCTTGCGCGCCTTCAAAGAGGATATTCTTGCCCTCTTTAATTGCCTTGTCTATGGTTATGGATGTATCAACGACGAATGGTCTCAGTTCTGAGCCCATCTTTACGTATTGCTCATACATATCTTCTTTATCAATCCCTTTTACTTTTAATATCCGGGTAATATAATTTTGTTTTTCTTCAAATATAAGATCCAGCTTTTTTTTGAACAGGTCTTTATGTATGATGTCTATTACACGTATGCCTGTTCGCCGTATCTTGTCTTCATAGGCAGGGCCTATACCACGGCCGGTGGTGCCGATACGCCTTGCGTCTCTGGCATGATCTATTATCTTGTGATATGGCATTATAATATGTGCACGGTTACTTATCGCAAAGGACTCAGGGGAAATTTTGTAGCCGTTTTCTCTAAGCTCTCTTATTTCTTTTAAGAGAACCCCGGGATCAATGACCACTCCGGAGCCGATTATGCATAGCTTATTTTTATGCAGGATCCCGGAAGGAATTAAATGAAGTATGACTTTTTCCTCGCCTACCACTAAGGTATGTCCGGCATTGTTTCCTCCCTGAAATCTGGATACAAGATCGCTTTTTTCTGTAAGGAGATCAACTATCTTGCCTTTTCCTTCGTCACCCCATTGGGCCCCAACCACTACTAAACATGACATATCTCACTCCAGCCTAATTTTATTATTTTAGACAAATACCTGTGTTACAGAGATGGTATTCGACACTTCTTCTATCTTTTGTATCACGTCATTTGACACCTCGGAGTCGAGGTTTATAATGATGATGGCAGTCCCTTGCTGTTTGTCACGGCCAAGGAAGAGCCTTGCTATATTTATATTTGCCTCGCCTAATATTGTCCCGACCCTGCCAACGGTTCCTGGAAGGTCTTTATTGTATACAACGAGCATATTCTTTTCCGGAGTTACCTCGATGGGATAATTATCAATCCTCACGATTCTTATATCTTGTGGTTTAAAGAGCGATCCGTCAAGGTATCTTGCACCTGTATCTAACTCCACAGTGACCTCGATCATATTTGAGAGTGTCTCAATCTTTGAAGAACGTGACTCCACAACATCTATACCACGCTCTTTTGCAATAATAGGGGCATTTACATAGTTTACATCATCCACTATTACAGAGAAGAGCCCTTTGAGTAAGGCAATCGTTACAGGAGATACGTCAAAATTTGCTGCATCACCTGTGTAGTTAATAGCTATCTTTTCGATCCTTCCTGAAAATACCTGACCTATAAAGAGCCCCATCTTTTCTGCAAGCTCTATATATGGCCTTACCTTAGGCAAGGCTTCCGGTCCTACAGAGGGGGCATTTAATGCATTTCTTATTATCCCATTTCTAAGATAGTCAGCTATCTGCTCTGCTACTGCAATGGCCACATTCACTTGTGCCTCTGCGGTGGAGGCGCCAAGGTGTGGAGTGCAGATAACGTTTGGGTGTTTTACTAGTGTCCAGTCATTGGGTGGTTCATTCTCATGTACATCCAGCGCAGCCCCGGAGACCTTCCCGGCGTTCAGTGCATTAAGTAATGCCTTCTCATCTATGAGGCCACCTCTGGCGCAATTAAGTATCATCACGCCATTTTTCATCTTTGCGAAGGCATCTTTGCCCACCAGGCCTTTTGTCTCTTTTGTAAGTGGCGTATGTACAGTTATATAGTCTGACCTCGTATATATCTCATCAAGATCTACAATTTCTATACCTTGCTTTTCTGCAACCTCTTTAGATATAAATGGATCATATGCTATGACATTCATATTGAGCCCTTGCGCCCTGCTTGCTACTATAGATCCAACCCTGCCCAAACCAATAATGCCTAAGGTCTTATTAAAGACTTCTCTGCCTGAAAATTTTTTCTTTTCCCATTTTTGATTCTTCATGGATGCAGTTGCCTGTGGTATATTACGGGTAAGGGCCATCATCATAGCGATGGAGTGTTCGCCTGTGGTAATGGTGTTGCCTCCGGGGGTGTTCATAACGACTATACCTTTTTTACTGGCAGCAGCAATGTCGATGTTATCCACCCCAACTCCTGCGCGACCAATTACCTTAAGCCTTTTGGCTGCATTTATAATATCAGGAGTTGCCTTTGTAGCAGATCTGACTACAAGCCCTTCATATTGTCCTATGATATTTTTTAGTTCCTCTGGCTTTAGTCCTGTATTTACATCTACATCAAAACCTGCTTTCCTGAGGATATCAATCCCCTTTTCTGATAGTTTATCGCTGACTAATACCTTCAATTTCATTCCCCCTTTTTTGTTTACTCATAAGAGCCGCAAGACCTTCTAACAAAAGGTTTTGTGCATGTCAATAATCAAGCCAAAGGGATTTGAGTTTGGACTAAGCCTGGATATAAGATTTTGCATAACATAATCAGAATATTTTTGGTGAAACGTAATTATTTTTATTTGTGAGGTGATTGTTTTTATGGCAATAATGTTATAAAACCTTAGGCTTATAGTAAAGGGAACTATATCAGTCAATGATCATTGTTAGTGATAAGGAGATATGTGGGGTATGTAAAAAGAAGGAGGCAGTGGTATTATGTGACGGGTGCGGGATTCCCCTTTGTAAAGATTGCAGGTTTTTTGACCTATGGTCTTATGGTTGCGGTCATATAGATCCCAAGGTCTTTTGTTCGAAGTGTTTTGATGACATAGAGATTAATCCCTGGGGAGGGAGGAGAGACTAGAGATCTAAGGGCCAGTCTAATTTTTCGCCGGATATTCTAATATGTGCGTCAGATAGTTCCAAAACTCTTCTACGGAATTGATATTAACCCTTTCAGAAGGAGAGTGTGCGTTTTCAATACTCGGGCCAAATGAAATCATATCGAGGCCAGGATACCTTTTGCCAATAATACCGCACTCCAATCCGGCATGTATCACCTTTATCTTCGGAGACTTGCCATAGAGTGATTTGTATACCCCCTTGCAAATCTTTAAGATATGAGAATTTATATCTGGTTTCCATGCCGGGTAGTCGCCTTCTTGATATACCCTGAAACCAGACAGCAGGCCAATTGATTTGACCTGATCTGATATATCCTTGATTGCACTTGCAAACAGGCTGCGCTGATTTGTTGATATAGTGGCCTTCCCTCCTCTGATTGAGCAGATAGCTAAGTTGGTAGATGTCTCTACCGCATCCTTCATGGTATTGCTCATTCTTACTACCCCGTGTGGAAAGGAATAGATGAGATTAAAAAGGGCCAGAGAGTCTTCTTTTGTAAGCACCATAACATGTGTTTTTATGTCTTCACTGGCTGCAATGGTCACCTTATCATCAATGCCTTTAAGTTCCGTGGTGAAAATTGTATTGTATTCATCAACAGATCTTTTAAATATGTCCATTTCTGCAGGATCGATATAGATTAATGCTTGGGCTTCTCTGGGTATGGCATTGTGTTTGCTGCCACCCTCAAACCAACTAAGATACAGATCCATTCTTTGGGCTGTATTCCATAAAAATCTATTAAGTAACTTTATTGCATTACCAAGGCCCTGATGGATATTGATGCCTGAGTGACCTCCCTTGAGACCAGTAACCCTTACCAACAAAGGCCTATAATCGCCTGGCGGATGCATGCATTCAATATCCATGCATATTTCAGTATTTCGGCCGCCTGCGCAGCCGATATATAGAGTGCCTCCTTCCTCAGAATCAAGATTGAGAAGAAGGTTGCCGTCTGCAAACCCAGGTTCGAGCATGCTGGCGCCGGTGAGACCTGTTTCTTCGTCCACGGTAAAGAGAAGCTCTAAGGGAGGATGGATAAACGAACTATTCTCCATTAAGGCCAGCATGGCTGCCAAACCAATACCATTATCAGCGCCTAATGTAGTGCCTTCTGCCCTGATCCACCTGCCCTCTCGGACAAGCTTGATGGGGTCAGTATCAAAATTGTGAATGGTCTCTTTGTCCTTTTCGCAGACCATATCCATGTGGGATTGGATTATAATAGTTGGTTTGTCTGCAACACCGGGTTTTGAAACAAGGACATTGCCTACTTCATCGGTTTTGTACTCCAGAGCAAACTTTTCGGCAATACCCATAATATAGTTGCGAATCCTGGCTTCCTTTTTGGATTCTCGGGGGATCTGGGATATCTTCCAGAAATACATCCACAGGGTTTCAGGTCTTAGTCCTGCAATTGCTTCCATAATTTTACTATAGCACAATATAGGCGCTATACAAGGGTGTATAAGGCTAGGTAGGGTATAGAATTTGCCACAAGAACTTGATTTTGGTCAACCTGAGGTAAGGCATTGCTCAAGGATTTGTACAAATCCTTGAGCAATGCGGACAGATCAACTAAAAATCAAGGTCTATGAAGGAAAGAGAATCAGGGTCGGTATATACGTGTGTCTCTTCAGTGCCACCAGCAATTGCCATATCATTAAGCAGGGCCTCAGCGTCGCCATTAGGGTCACCGTTGAGATATATGGTATAAAGCTTCACATTATCAGGAGATGCAATATCTGCTACCTTTGCAACTATATCATCATGATTGCAATTGCCCGTAGTAGGTTCACCATCACTTAAAAAGATGGTTACAAAGTGAGTTCCTACCTCGGTTCCATCAATAACATCATCTATCACATCAAGTGCGCCGGGATAGTAGCATCTACTTCCCAGGTAGGTTGTCCACCCGTTATCATCCCCGAGGGCATTAGCACAGTCATTCAACACAGCCATGTCCCTTGTGAAATCAGTGAGGAGCTGGGCCGTGCTGTCGAAGTCAATAATCCCAAAGCTCACCCTCGGGTTATCATAGAACTTGTTTATGGTCTCAAGCACCGCCTCAACCCGTTTATCATCCGGATCGGTCCATGCCATGCTGCCGGATGTATCTACACTGAACAGAATTTTTGCAGGGCCTACCATCATGGTAATGTTGATGGTAACATCCCCGCATTCATCGGAATGAACAACAAAAGAAGTGTTGTACTCACCCGGGTCAAGGCCCTCACGGCTCACACTCACCCATATTTCCTTGTTTTCTTCTGGGTCGATGTTGCCAGGAACGGTGATGTCGGTAACCCAATCTGCCGTAGATGAGTCATCTATGGATACATTGATGGGCACAGCGCCAGTGTTTTCAACGTTAACCTTCTTGTCTGTCTGAACATAGCCAAAATCAAGCTCTGTGGGCTCCACAGTCCATGAGGCGTTACCTGTACACAAGATAGTGATGGAGGCGAAATCAATCCCTTGTGCTGACCCGCCGCCAGCCTTGCAATCAATTACGTATTCACCTATTACGTCTGGTATGAATATCTCCTGGGAGGAGCCCCAAAAGAGAAACTCTACATTGCTTTCTAGTGGCTTTTTGGCTAAGACCCACAAGTACAAATAGTCACCCGGGTCAGGGGGTGTGCAGGTTGTGGTCAGCAAGACTTCTTCGCCTGGTGCCACCTCGGTCTTATCAGCACTGAGTTCCGCCTGTACACATCCTAGGGTCAGAGAAATGAAAAAGGCCATGATACACAAAGCAATAAGGGTCTTGAGTGATCCCTTTTCATCTTTTTTTGATTGTTGGTTCATAGTATAAAACCTCCTTTTTCCTTAAGCATCAAAAATATATATTCTACTCGTTGATGACCGCCTCAAGGAGCTCAGGGTTGTCCGTCATGATCCCATCCACCTTTTTTTCATCCATGAGCCGGCGCATCTCATCAGGATCATTTACTGTCCAGATCTGGACCTTGATCCCCAGATATCGTGCCTTGTTCATAAAGGAATTATTTATCACCTGTACAGTTATATCACCCAATTCATACTCAATAGGTACCTGCAAAACCTCCCCAGGGGGTGTATATCCTGTGGCAAGCATAATCCAAAGCGGGGTCAAAAAGAATTGTAGCACCTCATCCTCACAGAACGATGTGACAATATTCATCCCTTGTGACTCCGCCTTTGCCCTAATTTCATCCAGGGACTCCTTGTTGAAGGAGCCCATAATAAGTTTATCTTCCATGTCATACGTCTGTATTATATTTAGTACATCATCAACGATGGAAGGTTCGCTCTGTTTTATCTCAACACCCATGGGGGCCTTATTCAGGACAGGATCACTGAACACCTCTTCAAGGGTGGGTATCTGCACACCTTGCCCTCTGTATGGATATGTAGCACCGCCATCTGTGGTAAACCAGTAGCCCGCATCTAGGTCCCTGAGGTCTTCAAATGTCATGTCTTTTATGTACCCAGAACCATTCGTGCATCTATCAACCGTTGCATCATGTGATACCACAACTACACGATCACTGGTTGCATGGAGGTCTCCTTCGAGGGAATCTGCACCAACCTCCAGGGCATACTGGTAGGCAAGGATGGTATTTTCTGGTCTGAGGTCTCCACCACCTCTGTGGGCGATATTCAGGAATCCATTCTCATTGCGCAAGAAGAAGTTTGTGACAGTATCTCCACTATCAATGAACGCAAGTACCTGCGACCAGTCCCAGGCAATGGAGGCTGGGTTTATGTATACATAACCCTCTGAGTCAAGCAGTGATAAGTTAAAGAAGTAACTCACCTGGAAGGGAATATAGAATATTTTATTGGCAAATGCCCCGTAGCCGTCCTCCCGTACTGTGTCCCCTACCATGGCAAGGCTGTTGTTGACCTCCTCATTGTCAATACCATACAGGTCTTTAAGTGTACCTAAGGCAGCCGCCTTGAATTCGTTTCCATGCTCATATGTCAGGTCGCTCTTGATGATCATGGGGATAAATCTAGTGCTCCCCTCCTCAAAGTGGTTATTGACCTGCTCGCGGCAGAGTGCTCGTATCTCAGTAGGGAGTCCTGAGACAATCACAATATCTTTGCCTTCATCGTCTAGTTCCCCAATGGCATCAACAACATGCTCGTCCACAAGGGGCCAATCTTCCTTTGCCCAGTTGAGGAACTCGATACAATCTTTTATAGTATTCAGCCCTCCGGTTAGGTGCAGGGTATTATCGTGATCTGTGAACACTACTTGTGGGTTCTCCTCTGTATTCGTGCTGAGGACCCTGATCATGCCACCATCATCCGTTACATACTCGTCACCTTCGAATATCACCTTTGCCTGGAGAGGCAGGTCAACGGGTGCTTGAGCAAGGATATCTGAGGGAATCAATGTCCTTAGTTCCGTAAGCGCAGCTCGTCCATTACTATCAGTAGCGATGGGGTCTCCTAGTGGAATCCAGACGCTTGAATCTTCATCCCACACAGAGAACTGGACTTCAAGCCCTTCCACCTTGTCCGCAAGTAGGTACTTGAGAAGTGACTTCTTGTCCTTATTAGCTATTTGGTAAACTGTGGCATTAGGTAGGATTTCTGGCTCTGTAATAGTGCCATTGTTGGTTATCCCATCTGAGGCCACAACCTCTGTATTTTCAGGTGTTGGCTTGCATCCTGAGATCGCCACAAAGGCAGCCAGAACAATTACCGTAAATATTGGGTACCTTTTAAATAACCCTTTTATTTCCCCACCCTCCTTATATTAGGCTTTTAAGGAATAAGATAACATTTCACACACTTGAAAGAAATAATCTCAACATTTATGCATATCTATTTGCATACTAACCCCTTTCTTCAATATGCAAAATTTGGGCCTTTACTGGTTTTTATCTAACTATTTGATTTCTTAAAGTAAAATATGGAAGGTGTTATTTATTTTCCTGCAAGAATCGAGCCTGTTATGAAAAATATTTCTTTTTTTGTGGAATATTTTACCCTTTTAACAAGAAAGGGTTTATATGAAAAAGAAGTCAGGAGTCAAAATTCAGAATCCAGAAGAGGGATACACGTAATAATCCAATCGGAGGCAGTTTGGCTTCTGGCTCCTGGATTCTGGATACTTTTTCATCCTCCGTTGTGTCCGAAAAGGACATGCAGGTTTATATGAAAATAGGCACAAAGCTTTGTAGGGGCCTTTTGCCCTCATCGGCCCGCTTAAGGGAACGGGCCTGTAGGTAGATAGGCCGTAGTACCCAAAAACTAAATTTCCTTTAGCCTACAGCCTAAGCAACCTGAATAGTTACTCATGAGTAATCTTGAGGTAATCGAGAGGCAAAAATTAGCTTCACTTTTTACCTCACGATTTAGATATAGTTAGATAGGATAGATATGGTAAGCAGAAACTTGATACTATCTTTAAAACGCAGTATTCTGTCTGCTGATCTTCAGATCTATTATGCCTGTACCATCTTATTGGTTTTAGCAAGGCATTCTGCTGCCTCAGTTGCCATCCTATCCAAGAGTTCCTTACAGGTTGGGATATCCTTGATAAGTCCTATGGATTGGCCTACCATCAAAGGGGCGTAGTCAACATTCCCATTCTTCCATGCCTCTTTGATCTTTTCTCCGGATATGAGAGGGATGAGCTCTTCTAGGCCACCGCCCCTTTCTTCAATGACATGGACTTCATCTATCACCTTGTTTTTCAATGCCCTTCCCTGGAGGCCAATGGATTTTCCAAAGATCGTGGTTTCAAATTCCTGTCTCTTTATAAGTTCCTGCTTGATATTATCATGGACTTCGCACTCTTTTGTGGCAACGAACCGGCTTGCCATCATGACACCTTCGGCACCAAGCACTAAAGCTGCAGCCAGTGTCCTGCCATCAGCGATTCCTCCTACAGTAACTACAGGTATATTAAGAGAGGCCGCCATTTTCGAGGTGAGTACCATGGTTGATACGTCATCGTCGAAAGGATGTCCACCCTCTTCAATGCCGGCGGCGTACATGCCGTCGTATCCAACCCTTTCTGCGTGGAGGGCATGACGGAGGGCACCCACCTTGTGGAACAACTTGACCCCAGCCTTATGAAGGGTCTCGATGGTCTCCATACCTAATGCTTTATCTATAGGTGTTCCCGAGAATTCGATGCCGGCAATCTTTTCCTCGGCACACACATTTACATACATCTTGTGGTGTTCTGTGGTGATGTGAACCGATGGGAGAAGAGTAATATTTACCATAAAGGGCTTATCAGTGAGCCTTCGCGTTTCCTCTATGGCATTTCGAAACTCTGCTTCTGTATCATAATTTCCAGCAGTGATGTTGCCCATACCCCCGGCATTGGATATGGCTGCACACAGATTGGGTTTAGATAACCACATCATCCCGCCGCAGATGATAGGATACTTTATACCAAACATTTCAGTTATAGCTGTTTTGAGCATACAAGACTCCTTTTTAGAGAGATATGAATTTCTTTTGTTTTAATTCCAAAGAAATAAATCATAAACAGGGTTGATTGTCAAATCAATTTGGAGGCAGTGCGCTAAATATATCTAAACTAAGAGGTAAAAAGTGAGGCTAATTTTTGCCTCTCGATGGGTTCAAGATTGCTCATGTCCCTGTTAGTAGTCAGTTGTAAAACCTCCAGATAGGATGATCACATTCCAATATACCATAAACCACGGACAAATATTTTTCATATAAACCCTCATGCCTTTTTGGACACAACCAAGGATGAAAATATGCCCGGGATGGGAGAATATCCATCCCGGAAAACCGACACCTGATCCCTGACCCCTGTTTTCATATAGATCAATTAGCGTTTTCATCTGTGACACCTGGGCGTTCTAATCCAGACCTTGATATCCTATCTTCTGCCTTTGAAATGGCCTTTCTGATACGAAGAACCTCCTTCCTGAGGTAGCTTACCTGAGAGGCAATAAAACCAAAAGAGAGTATCTGAATACCTCCTAGGATAAACAGGATCATAAAGGTGATCAATGGTCGGTTGGGGTTTAGGAATCCGGTATAATATAGCGCTATTATGTATGCGCCTATGCCCAGGCCAATGATGGTAAGGATAATGCCTAATAAGCCAAACAAGAGGATAGGACGCTCAAAGATGGTAAATAGCATATGGGATAATGCGGTGGAACGAAAGGTAAATTTAGATTCTCCCTTTTCTCGTGCGGTTAGCGTGGCTGGGATCTCTTTTATCTTAAAGCCCATGGCGAGCACTTTGGATAGAATCTCCAGGTGTATCTCTTTCCCATTTGATTCTAAATCCAGTGCAGATATGACATTCCTTCTATAGCATCTTGTGATGCATGTGATAGTATGTATCTTCTCTGGAATGGCAAGCCTCAAAATTTGGTTACCCAGGCGGCTTACAAAGAGTCTTGATTTTGGAACGCCTTCGGTCTTTCCTCCCTTCATATAGGGGCTAATAAGTACTACATCTATATCGCTTTCATCATAGAGGACCCTTACCATATCCAGTATGTATTTAGGGTCATAAGAGAGATCGGCATCTATTGTGGCTATGTACTCCCCCCTTGCCGCCTTGAAACCGTACCTTAAGGCCTTGCCTCTGCCGCCATTTTTCCAGTAGGATGTCACCTGTACATGAGGGTCATTTTCAGCGATTTCATCAAGTCTCTTAAGGGTATTATCCGTACTTCCATCATTTACAGGAATAATTTCATAATTATTTCCCAACACCTTGAGTGTCTCTTCGACCCTGGCGATGGTGGTGGATACATTTGCCTCTTCATTATACATAGGGATTATAACACTCAATTTTATTGGCTCGGCAACTTTTGGAAGGTCCATATTAAATGTACGGTCCTCCTTATGTTTGTTTATTACACAAAGTGTATATAGGAAATCTCGGTAGATTCAAGGAAATAAATTAGGAGAAACTCAAATCTCATATGGAGATTCAGATTTCAACTTCAAGAGAAAGGTAACAGGATACAGCCAATCACCGTATAATGAATATGGTACTTATTTATGATATTCATGAACTAAACACATTAAGATAAACTATGAAAATATTTTCCCTTTAAGGGTATTTAATTTCATTATTATTTTCTAACAAAATAAAATTTGAAACAATTCAAGTAGTTATAAATCTGCAAATTTCGCATATTTCTTGCATACAAGATTAGATGCGTGGATTTTAGAATCGCTACCTTGATTCATTTAGATTAGTTTTTGGAGGTTGGCCACCATGAGAAGACCGGTATCGTTGTTTGTGTTGTTTATCATATCTGTTGTATTGAGCGGGTGTATTTTTTCAGCCATTCCCAGCGAAGATTTGGTAACTATGTATCCAGGCGAAACACAAAGGTTTCAGGTTCTGGTATATCCATCTTCAGATGTTATTGAATGGTATTTAGATAAGGAACTTATTGAAGACGCTACAGCAATGATCTTTGAGTATTCACCCACTACCGGAGATATAGGTAATCATGAACTCAAAGTAGTCGACTCCATGGGGACAGGTCTGGAATATACGCATACATGGTCTATAAATGTAGTTGAGGCTAAACTAATATCCATTGAAATAACCCCGTCAAATCCGGGGATACCTTTGGGCTATACCCAGCAGTTTACTGCTACAGGTATATATAGTGACAGTACGACACAGGATATGACTACATTGGTGACATGGAGTTCATCTAATACCGGTGTGGCAACCATAAGTAATGCGAGCGGAGGTAAAGGGCTTGCGAGCAGTGTTAGTACGGGTTTCGCTACCATTACTGCAACTGATTCTGGTACGGGGATAAACGGAACAACTGGTCTTACGGTAACAGATGCATTGTTGAAATCAGTAGAAGTAACCCCGATAAATCAGGAGATACCAGCAGGATATACCCAAAAGTTTATTGCTACAGGCATCTATAGTGATAACACTACACGGGATATCACCACGTCAGTGACCTGGATTTCATCCGATACAAGTGTGGCAACTATACGTTCTGCTCCTGGTCGTACAGGGCTTGCGACCGGTGTTGGTATGGGTACTGCTACCATTTCTGCAATAGATATCAATACAAGCATAAAGGGTACAGCGGACCTGACGGTTACAGCAGCATTGCTGGAGTCGATAGAAGTGACCCCGACAAATCCGGAGGTCCCCTTAGGGAATACTCGGCAGTTTACTGCTACCGGGGTATATAGTGACAGTTCTACACAGGATATGACCACATTGGTGACATGGAGTTCGTCTGCTCCATTGGTAGCAACCATAAGTAACGCAAGTGGCAGTGAAGGGTTTGTGGCAAGCGTTGGTTTGGGTTCCACTACCATTACCGCAATTGAACCTGGTACTGGCATGAGTGGCACAACAAACATGATGGTTATTGAAGTAGCCCTGGTATCCATAGAAGTTACACCTTCAAATCCAAAGATACCCCTGGGGCTTTCCCAGCAGTTTACTGCTACAGGCATATATAATAACAGTACTACACAGGATATAACTGCATTGGTGACATGGAGTTCGTCTGCTCTATCGGTAGCAACCATAGGTAACGCAGGTGGCAGCCAAGGGCTTGCGGCAAGTATTGATTTGGGTTCCACTACCATTACCGCGACTGATTCTGGTACGGGGATTAGCGGGACAACGAGTCTTACGGTCACACCAGCAGCGCTGATATCCATAGCTGTAACTCCAACAAATTCAGAGATTCCCTTAGGCTATAACCAGCAATTTACAGCGACAGGCATCTATAGTGACAGTACGACAAAGGATATCACCACGTCAGTGACATGGAGTTCATCTGATACTGATGCGGCAGCCATAAGTAACGCGAGCGGATCTAAAGGGCTTGCGACAAGTATTGGTATTGGTCTCACTACCATTACCGCAATTGATCCAGATACCGGTATAACCGGCACAACGGGCCTAATAGTCACTGAAGCAGTGCTGGAATTGATCGCAGTAACCCCAACAAATCCGGAGGTTCCCTTAGGCTATAACCAGCAGTTTACAGCGACAGGTACCTATAGTGACAGTACGATACAGGACATAACCACATCAGTGACCTGGAGTTCATCTGACACGTTGGTGGCGACCATAAGTAATGCTAGTGGTAGTGAAGGGTATGTGACAAGTGTGAGTATGGGTTCGATAACCATTACCGCGACTGATTCTGATACGGGGATCAGTGGTACAACGGACCTTACGGTTACGGAAGCAGTGCTGGAATTGATCGCAGTAACCCCAATAAATCCGGAGATTCCCTTGGGTTATACCCAACAGTTTGCTGCTACAGGCATCTATAGTGATAACACTACACAAGACATAACCACATCAGTGACCTGGAATTCGTCTGATGCCGGTGTAGCCCTCATAAGTAACGCGAGCGGCTCTGAAGGGTATGCGGGCAGTGTCGGTATTGGTTCGGCTACCATTACAGCAATTGATCCTGGTACGGGTATGAGCGGCGCAACAGATCTGACGGTCACACCAGAAGTGTTGGAATCCATAGCAGTAACCCCGACTAATCCAGTGATCCCCATTGGAAATACTCAGCAGTTTACAGCAACAGGCGCCTACAGTAATAATACTACACTGGATATTACAACATTAGTGACTTGGAGTTCGGCTAATACATCGGTCGCAGTCGTAAGCAACGTGAGTGGCAGTGAAGGGCTTGCAAGTGGTGTTGATATTGGTTCGACTACCATTACCGCTATAGATCCCAATACGGGCATAAGTGGCACAACAGGCCTTACGGTCACAATTGCGGTGTTGGAGTCTATAGAGGTAACACCTGCAAATCTGGAGATACCCTTAGGGCATACCCAGCAGTTTACTGCAACAGGTACCTATAGTGACAGTACTATACAAGATATCACAACATTAGTTACCTGGAGTTCGTCTGCTCCATCGGTGGCTACTATAAGTAATGCAATTGGCTCTCAAGGGTATGCGACCAGTGTCGCTATGGGTTCTACAACTATTATAGCAATTGATCCAAATACGGGGATAAGCGGTTTAACTGGCCTTACGGTCACAGCAGAAGTACTTGAATCAATAGCAGTAACCCCAACAAATCCAGTGATACCCTTAGGATATAACCAGCAGTTTACCGCAATAGGCGTCTATAGTGATAACACTACACAAGATATTACCACATCAGTGACCTGGAGTTCATCTTCTTCAGGTGTAGCAACCATAAGTAATGCGAGCGGCTCTCAAGGGTATGCGACCAGTGTTAGTATGGGTTTAGCAATCATTACTGCAACTGATTCTGGGACGGAGATCAGTGGAATAACGAACCTTACTGTTACGGCAGCAATGCTTGAATCAATCGCAGTAACGCCTGCAAATCCTGAGATACCCTTAGGAAATGCCCAGCAGTTTACTGCGACAGGTACCTATAGTGATAGTACTACACAGGATATCACGACATCAATAACCTGGAGCTCATCTGCTTCAGGTGTAGCAACCATAAGTAATGCGAGCGGCTCTCAAGGGTATGCGAGTAGTATCGGTATTGGTTCCACTATCGTTACCGCAACTGATTCTGAAACGGGTGTTAGCGGCACAACGGTTTTGATGGTTACAGCAGCGGTGCTGGAGTCCATAGCAGTAATGCCTACAAATCCTGAGATACCTTTGGGATATAACCAGCAGTTTACTGCAACAGGCATCTACAGTGATAACACTACACAAGATATCACTACGTCAGTGACCTGGAGTTCATCTTCTTCAGGTGTAGCAACCATAAGTAATGCTATTGGTAGTAAAGGTCTTGCGACCAGTGTTGGTACAGGTTCCACTATCATTACGGCAATTGATTCTGGGACGGGGATAAGTAGTGCTACGAACCTGGCAATCACAGCAGCGGTGCTGGAGTCTATAGAGGTAACGCCTACAAATCCTGAGATACCTTTGGGATATAACCAGCAGTTTACAGCAACAGGTACCTATA
>JAYEFR010000054.1:0-4148 GCA_034716155.1 Thermodesulfobacteriota bacterium | reverse complement strand
ATTTAGGAGGTACGCCATGATGAGGTTTCTGAGGTATTTTGTGTATTTGCTTGCGGCCTTTTTGCTGTTTGGTGCAAATACTGCCTGTACGTCGCCAAAGGCTGTTGTTGATGAGAACATTTTTCAAGCAGGGGATGTAGCCCAGGGCAAGAAGATTACCCATGAGTTTACCTTGAAGAATACAGGGAATAAGGTATTAACTATTAATATCAAGCCATCTTGAGGTGTGAGGGTAAAGGCCCCGGGCGGGCTGAAAACGACGATTGGTCCAGGCGAGTCAAAGAAGATAACCGCGATCATAGATACCAGGTACAGGAGGGGGAAGTTAAATAAGGACATACGTGTAATAACAAATGATCCTGATGCAAAGACATTAAGGCTTAGCATTCAGGCAAATATAGTACAGGATCTTTACACACAACCCTTTCCCATAGATTTCGGCGAGGTCAAACATGGGTCGAGCTATGAAAAGGAGATTGTGATTACCAACAAGGGCAAGAAACCCATATCCATCACCGAGATTAAGATCAGTCAAACCAAGGCGCTGACAATATCTCCATCGGACAAATTTACCCTGGCCCCGGGCCAGACAAGGAAGTTTGTACTCACCTTGGTCCCGGGTTTAAAGGAGGGCAAATTCCGCGGTTCCGTGATCATGATGACCGATATCGAATATCTCCCCAGGAAGATCATTTTCGTTAGAGCCAGGGTTGTAGGAGATAACGATTAGGGGGTGTTATATAATTTAAATATATGGTATAAATCTTAATTATACTTATTATAGTTTGACTTTTTACAATGAAGTTAAAATGAGAATTGAGAAAAATATGTTTTATGTAATGGAATTATCAATAAGAGGATAAGGAGGGATGTATCATGAAGAATTTACAAAGATATTCCCGGAAGCTCTTAGTATTTCTGATCTTGGCCGCAGGCCTATTATTTAGTGCATGTGCCCAGGTACCAACCGGGGTCTTGGCAACTGATGGAAACTATCCGGATAAGATTATCATAACCTGGGACCAGGCGAATGGAGCTGCTTACTATCAGGTATTCAGATCAGATTATGTTGAGGGCCCATATGAGCCGCTTGATGACCCAGCCAGTAAAAATATAACAGGGCTCTCTTATCATGATGAGTCAGTGGATCCGGATGTCTACTATTATTATAAGGTCAAGGCATTTAGCACTTATGAGTTTGAAAGTGGGTTCAGCGAATATGACGGAGGTTATGCAGGCAATACCAGCGCCCTATTTCTACAGGAATGTTTGGATGCTGAAAAGATTGCCCTTGATAAACTCGATCCTTACATACCAGGGTATCCAGATCCAGGACCAATGGTTTATGGTGTAATAATATATGGTGATATTAGCGGCACTTGTGACTATCACCGTGAGTGGTATTGGTTTTTATTAGGGCGCAAAATAGAAATCACTTACGATAATTATGAAGATATTGACACCGGGCTCATTTTAGATACCCCCATAGATACTCCCATAACAATCACTTTAGACAATAGCAATGGAAATGGCAGTGAGGGCGGACTTATATATAAGGGGATGACAGGGACAATCTATTTCAGCGGGGATTACACAGGATCTGTTGAATATCATTTAGAAATAACAGATTATGAACGTAGTGGCGGATATTATATAGTAACCCAGGATGGGTTGCCGGAACAAACCATTGACTGGTATCCACCGCAGGAAGAAGAGATTGTTAATGCTGAATTTCTAGAAGCAGGCAATGATGCTGTTGACTATGCTATCGATAAACTCTATGCTATTGAGCCTGATCCTAATATCGGCACTGATGTAACAATAGATGGTGATATTGGCGGCACTTGTCACTGGACCATAGTGATGCAAGGGCTTGGCGGCCTGGTAACCTTTGATTACACGGATTATAATGACTCGGGTATTATTATAAATGGCACCCAATCAGGCACGCTAAATCTTTCGGCAAATGGAAATATGGGAGGAACACTCTACTTTACAGGGGACTATTCCGGATCTATTGAATATCACCTGGTGATCACAGGTGGAGAAACCAGCGGTGGATATTATATAGTAAGCTGGGACGAGGGCATTGAAGGAGAAAAGATTAACTGGACACCGGAAGAATAGCCTAAACTATAGAAGACAGGGGTCAGGTCTCGACCTGACCCCGTGGCATCTAGGCAAGGTCAGCGAGTGTGAGTTCATCAAGTTTGCTTATATCGATCTTTTCCAAGGCTTCTCCTTTTATATCACCCATGAAGATTTGCAGAAGATGTGAAGCCCTGATGCCTTCTTTAGGCTTGGCAGGCAGTATCAAATCCCCTTTAATGGTTATGATATCAGCTGATCTCAATCTTTCGACAATTGTTGATATGATCTCCGGTGGGTAGCTTACGAGCTTGTTTAGGTAGGCCTCGTTTGGATACGTGCCGTTATTTATGCTTATAAAGAGCTTGCTTAGGATGTCCAAAGATGCACCGAAGAGTTCCGCCGGGGTGGTATCTCCATTGGGATACCCTGCCTGTGGATATTGTGCGAACCTGGATACCTGAGCGCCTAAGAGGATGATGACCCAGTTTATATATATCCACAGCAGGAATACGGGGATGGCGCCCAGAGAGCCATAGATGCTGAAGGAGGCGGTGGCATAGTTCATGTAGGTTTGATACATAAAGTTGGCAATTATCCAGAGAATGCCCCCGGTGATTGCCCCGATGAGTGCGGGTTTATTCCCTACATCTGTGTTGGGAACAAGCTTATAGATGAGGAACAGCCCGAATATGATAAACAATATTATCATGGGTTTTAAGGATTGTATGAGTGATAGTGCAGGGACGAACTTGACAAAGGAAGATACTGTAGTCATGGATATAACGACGGCTACAGGCCCCAGGGTCGCTATTGCCCAGTACATAACGAATTTGAGCCATATAGGTCTATCATCTACCCTCGCCCATATGGTGTTAATGGCCTTTTCCATGCCTATAAACAGCGGGATAAATGTCAGGATGAATGCCAGGGTGCCGATTATTCCTAATGTCCCCGCATCTATTTTGTCCACATAGCCCTGTATGTATTCCATCACCTTTATCTTATGGGTGGGATCCAGTATTTCAGATACTATGGGAAGGAGGAAGGCCTCTTGTATCTCCTCGAAACCGCCGAATGCCTTGAATAGGGACAGGGCTACGGCAAGCAGGGGGACAAGGGCGAATAATGTGGTGTAGGTGAGGCTGGCGGCCCACAGGAGGCCATTATTCTTATTGAAATCCCTCCATATTTGGCTCAGAGCAAACCCTGGGACAGCCCCTGATGATTCGTGATTCCGGGGTGCGAGCCGGAGATATTTTTTGATACTAGCGCATGTTGATTCCAGGATTTTCATGATTGGATAAAAATAATCCCATGTGACGAAAGGTCTGTCAAGGGTTGATAACCCCATCCGTGTGTTTTTTACCGGCCATTCTAATAGTCTCCTTTTGTAATAATACCAGATATAAAAGACCATTCGGAATTCTATTAATAAAAGATAATGGGTAAAATATTTGCTGTCAAGGACCAAGGCTGGTGTCTGTGCCTATTCGGTCAGGAAATTTCTCAAAAAAACACTTGCCATTTTGCAACAAATTTTATATCAAGCATGGCACATAAAAAGGAGACTAGCGAATGGCACATGTAATTACGGATGAATGCATTTCATGCGGGACTTGCGCGGATGAATGTCCTGTGGATGCAATAAGTGAAGGCGACGATAAATACATAATCGATCCTAAACTTTGCACGGATTGCGGTTCCTGTGCGGATGTATGCCCGGTAGAGGCAATAGAACCAGGCTCAGATTAATAACACAAAGGCGGAAGGCATGAAAAGCTGTCAGCAATCGGCTTTCAGCTATTCAGCCTTGGCGGATGGGCAAAAGGCCCCTGCAATGCTTGTCAATAGTTCGTTGTCCGTTGCAAAATCTTCAGACAGGATGGGATGGGACCTTTGCGTAATATCGATATTGTCATTGCGAGGGCATCATCTTTCGCCTTTTATCTTTCATCTCCAATCTATTGTTTTCCCGACTATCCTTATTCACCCAACACTCAAAACCCAAAACCCATCACTTCTTTCACTATTCACTGTTTTCATATAATAAAAATGAG
>JAYEFR010000053.1:42415-72187 GCA_034716155.1 Thermodesulfobacteriota bacterium | reverse complement strand
ATCTGTCAGCATACTGATGACCTTCATTGCTTCTGCATGTGTCAATACCACAGGCAAACGTATGGGTTTTTTCGCACGCTGAGCACTTATCCCATCACCCAAATCAATGTCGAGCACATCGCGATAGATGTCGGTATGGGGTCGGACCAAGATATGGTCGGTATGGGTGGTCGGTATGGGGTCGGACCAAGATAACTGATTGAAATAACGATGATATCAATCAAAGATAGACCTATTTTTGCCCTTAAAACCACCTTTTTGGGCCTGAAAAAGTGGTTTTAAGATTATAAAGGAGTTGTTTTACTACTCATGGCACGAGCTAATCGTCATTATCTTCCCGGGTATGTCTGGCACATTACCCATCGTTGTCACAAGAAAGAATTTTTACTTAAATTCTCAAAAGATAGAAAACGTTTGATACAATGGTTATTTGAAGCGAAAAAGCGTTATGGGCTTACAATCTTGAATTACATCGTCACTTCAAACCATATACACTTACTGGTTGTTGATACGCATCAGGATGTAATTCCCAAAAGCATTCAATTGATCGCTGGGCGAACAGGACAGGAATATAATCAGAGGAAAAATCGTAAAGGAGCTTTCTGGGAAGACCGCTACCATGCGACTGCAGTACAAACAGACAGGCATCTACTCAGCTGCATGATCTACATTGATCTTAACATGGTAAGGGCCGGTGTAGTTAAACATCCTTCTGAATGGGAAATGAGCGGATATCATGAGATCATTAACCCTCCCCAAAGATATGCCCTCATCGATCATGTCAGACTTGGGAATATCCTGGGATTTTCTGATTCTGATAGGGCAACATTGATTTGCACCTATAAGCACTTGTTAGATGAGGCTTTACAGAACAATTCCCTTCATCGCCAAGAAGCATGGACAGAAAGTATTGCAGTGGGCAGTAACGAGTTTATATCAGAGACAAAAAGAAACTTGGCAAGCAGAGCAATTGGGAGAGATATTCTTAATAACAATGGGGTGTTTGAACTCCGGGAGCCATCTGTTCCTTACAGTGTTCATTTTGACCGCAAAAAGAACGTTCTAAGGCTTGAAAACACCTATTTTTGGAACATAAATAATGACATATCAACAGGTTAACTCGGTCCGACCCCATTTTTATAAAGAGCTCATCATAATTACACTTCCTCTGAACCCCTTTTCTTATATCTTCAACCATGATGATATGGCAACCAAATTTCATACCTTTGCAAAAGTCTCCTGAATCCTATCTTTTGCCACGTCATAATCAAGGCCGTAATTCATCCCTCCAATGCTTAAAAACAAACCAAGACAAATAGAGGCAGTGAATCTTCTCCCTTACTGTCTAGTTGTTATTATGCAAGCTACAAATCTCTAAAAACTCAAATAACAAAGGATTAGATTGCAGGATATAAAAATATAAAAAGTAACTACAGTTTAAATAATAGCTTTTGTCTATAAAAAGTCAAGCCAGTTAATCCATAGATAGTATGTCTGGCTTTCACTCAGAAAGTTCATATAACTTGCCGAAATGCTTATCAGTAAGATGTTTCCCTTCATCGTGGGGACATTTTAACATGGCAGTTATGGGGGACATATTAGCTTTGCGAACACACTGCTGTTAAAAGTGTTGACAAAAAAGATTTTAACTTTGTATATCCTGTTATAATAGACCGACTGGTTGGTCGATATAGGGGGGGGTAATGCAGAAACCTATAGGTGTTCGTCCCAATCCAGTAAAAGAAAACAGAGAAAAACAGATAAAAAAGGCAGCTCTCAAACTTTTTTCAGAAAAAGGATTTCATAACACTACTATGACAGCGATCGCGTTAGATGCTGGCCTCGGCAAGGGAACACTTTATTGGTACTGGAAGTCGAAAGAGGCACTGGCTTTTTCACTGGTCTCTGACATGCTTTCTGCATTTTTGGCTCTTATAGAGGAAACCAGAGATTGTGAGGGTAGCATAATTAAAAGATTCGAGAAGTTAGCACAAAGAGTTGCAGATCTATACCAACAGGAAAAGGAGTATTGCAGACTGTTATTAAAGTTTCGTGCCGACCGTCACTATACCTTTAACCCTGAATATATTGAAGAGGTAATGAGCTATTATGTGCGAATGCGATCTGCCATAGCCAGCCTCATTGAGCAGGGAATAAAGACTGGTGAATTTAAAAAAGTGGATTCTCAATTTATGGCGTTTTTCATCCTGGGGATAGTAGAGGGATTAGAGCTAGAATGGCTGGAGAATGAAGAAGAATTTTCTATGCACAAAGGGTTAGAGACCGTTCTGGCTTTTGCCAAAATGGGCTTACAAAAACAGAACAAATAAAATTTTGTATTAAAGAAAGGAGGACAAAATGAGGATTGTTTCGTTAGGAGGAGCAGGGGCAATGGGTAGGTTGGCAGTAAGGGATCTGGCATCTAAAGGTGAGGTAAAGGAACTCACAATTGCTGATTACAACCTGAGTGAGGCCGAAGGTCTGGTCAGAGAACTGGGGGACAAGTGCACAGCAAAAAAAGTGGATGCCAATAACCACTCTGAACTGGTGGATGTGGTGCGTGGTTATGATGTAGCATTGGGAACCATCGGCCCATTCTACAAGTATGAGACAAAGATGGCTAGAGCCTGCATCGAGGCGGGAGTGAACTATGTTAGCATATGCGATGATTACGACGCTGCAGCAGCGATCCTGGAACTGGACAAAGAGGCCAAGAAAGCAGGAATAACCATGATTACAGGTGTGGGATGGACGCCAGGTGTGACCAATGTGCTTGCTCGTAAGGCCGCAAATCAACTGGATGAAGTTGAGGAGATAGCTGTTGCATGGGGATGCCATGCCTCAGATACCGTGGGTAAAGCCGTCACACTGCATACCTTGCACATCTTTACCGGCACAATCCCCTCTTACCAGGGCGGAAGGACTGTATGGACCCCAGCAGGCTCTGGGTGCGAAAAGTTGCGCTTTCCTGAACCAGTAGGCAAGGTCCATGTTTATCATGTAGGTCACCCTGAACCAGTGACCATACCACGTTATATCAACGCCAAGACAGTGACCCTAAAAGGTGGCCTGGTCGAGGATTATTTGAGCAAGCTTACTATGCTGATGGCTCGTCTCCACCTCATAGACACCCCAAAAAAGAGGGATATTCAGGGGGCGATCATCAATCCTATGCTGCCTTTTTTGGAAATGATAGGTAAGCCGGTGGAGACCTGCTCTGCTTGCAGGGTGGATACCACTGGTAAGAAGAAAGACAAATGGGTTCACATTATCTATGGCGCAGCCGCACATATGGATCTTCTTACAGGATTGCCAGCCTCGGTGGCCGTGCAGATGATAGGAGAGGGATCAGTTAAACAAAAGGGAGTCATGGCTCCTGAGGCCTGCCTGAATCCATCTGAGTTCTTAAAAAGGCTTGAAGCCGGGGGAATAAGGCTTTATGAAGGAGATAATATGACCACCCCTCTGAAGACATAGAGTAGGCTTTACTAGAATTAGCCCTTCCCTCCCATCAGCAAACGATGGGAGGGGTAATCTTTATTCCTATAGTGTAGATGTAGAAAATCCATTTGTAAATAAGAAGAGAATAGGAGTCACTCATTAAAAATCCTGTCAATAAAAATACTTATCCATCGCAACCAACCGCTACTAGGGTAGGTGAACGGGGATGTTACGTTATATTCATACTCATATTTAAAGGTCCATATAACTTGCCAAGATGGACACCTAGCATATATATACCCGCCAAAGGAAGAACCCTGCAGCTTACTGCACTTCGGAGGCAAAAATTTACTTTTGGGTTCATGCCATTGATTCCATAATGGCCTTGACACGAACTATTACTATCTCAAATTAACACTCCTGTTAAGTTTGAAGGAGTGATACCTTTCTTCCCTGTTTCTCATTGACAGCATTTTATTGCCTGTGTAGACTTTAAAGAATGAGAGCCTTTATTATGAAGTTATTCCGTTATGGTGTTCCAAAACCTATAGTGAGGATCTCTTTTGCAATCAGCTGGCCTATTATAATACTTGGAAAGAAATTGAGCGGGCTACCTGTTTTAGAACGGATCATAAACCCCTTGTTTAGTCCTCCCTACAATCAGCTTACTGCCGTCCCCATAAGGAATATAGCCGTAGGGGAGAATATCCCAGAGCCGGAAAACATTGTTATGCCCATAAAAATCGTGGAGAGGCTTATTAAAGAGTCGTCCTATATATTTATACATGATTATTGCATATGCCGGGTTCATATGGGCATAACGGACTACACCCGCGACATAGGCTGTATCACGCTCGGCAAGGCTGCTACAATGATTCATCCTTCTAACGGCCATATGGCTACAGTGGAAGAGGCTGTAGCCCATGTGAGAAAGGCAGCTAAGGCAGGTCTTGTGGCAAACATAGCCCATATATGGATAGACCCTTTAGGGTATGCTGTTCCTACCTTTCGTAAGATGGTTTTTATATGTCTTTGCGCTGAAAATGCCTGCCTGTATACCGATCATCTAAAAAGGCGTTGTTCAAACCTTGACAGGGCGTACAAAAGGTTACCTGGCATATGTACTGAGGTGGATGCTGAAAGGTGTACGGGCTGTGGAATATGTGAGGATAAGTGCTTTGTGGCTGCCATAAAGATGGTGGATGGAAAGGCAGTAATTGGCCAGGCCTGTAAAACCTGCGGAAGGTGTGTAAATTATTGTCCTTGCCGGGCCATATCCTTACATATGGATAATGAGGATGTGGTATTTGATCATCTCATGAAAAGGATTGGCCAGGTTGCGGATATCAAGAGTGCGTAGAGAAAGGCTAGGGCGTCATCTGTCCTTCCCAGAGTAAAACTTATATCAAGTTTGAAGACCCGCCCCAATTTTTCTGAAAGATTTTCCCTTGATCTTTTGACCGCAACAAAGGTATAGCTCCGGTGCTATGAAGATAGGCATAATAGGGCTTCCCAAGTCAGGAAAGACAAGCATATTCAATGCGCTCACAGGCCAGGATGTATCTACATCGGGCTTTAATGCAAAGAAGGCAGAGCCCAATGTGGCGTCTGTGGATGTAAAGGACAGTAGGGTAGATGTCTTAGTCGGGATGTACAGGCCCAAGAAGATCTCATGTGCAAGGTTTGATGTCATGGACTTTGTGGGTATGGAAAAGAAAGAGGGCCAGGTGTTTAGTCCCTCTGAACTTTCTCTCATAAAGACATCGGATGCCCTGTGTATTGTGCTGAGAAACTTTGAGGATGATATTATAGATGGCCATGTACGGAAAATCAGATCCCATATCTGAATTAAATGAGGTCTTTTCCGAACTGGTCCTTACCGACCTTATTGTTGTGGAAAACAGGCTTGAACGTATAAGACATGGATTCAAACGCGGGGTGAAGACGCCAATTTTGGTAAGGGAAGAGGGCATCTTATGCAGGATATCAAAGGCCCTGGAAAGTGTAGGGCCTGTTTCTTCTGTGGATGTGAGTATTGAAGAGAAGAAGATCCTGAGCGTCTTTCAGTTTTTGACCGCAAAACCCATAATGGGGATACTGAACTCCGGGGAAGATACCTTTGGTAATAATGCGGATGTATTGTCCAAGACAGGTAAAAATTTCAGGGCAATCGAGTTTGCAGGCAAGTTTGAGATGGAGCTGGCCTCTCTGGGAGAGGAAGATGCCTCTATGTTCATGGAGGAGATGGGTATAAACGGATCCGCCCTGAACAGGCTCGTCATGCTTGCCTATGATGTACTCGGCTACATAAGCTTCTTTACTGTTGGGCCTGATGAGGTGAGGGCATGGACCATAAAGAAAGGTGATACGGTCCTTGATGCGGCAGGGGCCATACACTCTGACATTGCAAGGGGATTCATCAGGGCAGAGTGCTTCAGCTATGATGACCTGATTGGTCTTGGATCAGAGAAGGCCGTAAAGGAAAACGGGCTGTTCAGGCTTGAAGGCAAGGATTACAGGGTAAAAGACGGGGATATCTTAGGTATAAGATTCAGTGTATAGATTCCGGTGGATGGGGGCAATTCCCCCATCCACCGCTCTTTCATTATCCAATCACATTATTCGTCGGAGTACATGCTGTCGATCACACCGGCGTATTTCTGATTGATCACACGTCTCTTTAGCTTGAGCGTGGGGGTAAGCTCGTCTGTCTCCTGGGACCATTCCTTGTCCATAAGCGTGAACTTTTTTATCTGCTCTACACGTGCAAAGTTCTTGGTATTATCCTCGATCTCCTTTTCAAAGAGATTGATCACTGCATCATTCGAGATGAGTTCCTTGTGGTTCTTGAAGGATATATTCTGCCCTTTTGCCCAGTTTTCCAAGGAATCGAATGCAGGCACTATCAATGCGGAGAGATACTTTTTGTTGTCGCCAGTCACGGCTACCTGCCCGATAAAACCAGATGTCAGGAGGCTGTTCTCTATGTTCTGAGGCGAGATGTTCTTGCCGCCCGAGGTCACAAGGATGTCCTTGAGCCTGCCCGTGATCTTCAGGTATCCGTCTTCATCTATCTCCCCGATATCCCCTGTCCTGAAGAAACCATCTTCAGTGAATGCCTCCTTGGTGGCTGCCTCGTTCTTGTAGTATCCCTTCATCACCTGCGGGCCCTTGATGAGGACTTCACCATTTTCTCCTATCTTCACCTCTGTATCCTTCACTGGCGGCCCAGTAGTTCCGGGCTTGATGAGAGAGGGTTTATTGGCGTTTGTCACAGGGGTTGTCTCTGTAAGACCGAAGCCTTCAAAGATCCTGACTCCCATGCCCAGGAAAAATTCGGCATCTGATACAGAAAGCGGGCCGCCGCCTGAGATGGCGCAATTCATCCTGTCCATACCCAGGGCTACTTTTAGCTTAGAGAATATGATCTTATCCGCCAGGTTGTATTTGAGAGCAAAAAAGCCCTTGCGGGGTTTTTCCTCGCATACATACGGGAGGTTCTGCCTGGCAATACCCATTGCCCAGTTGAAAATGGCCTTCTTGACTCCTGACTCCCCGCTGATCTTGGCAAGGATACCGGCATGCGCCTTTTCATAAATCCTGGGCACACTTACAAGAAATGTGGGCCTTATCTCCTTGAGATTATCGACCAGCGTGGAGAGATTTTCTGCAAAGGCCACCTTTTTACCCAAATGGATAGGCGCATAGTAACCCACTGTCCTCTCAAGGGAGTGCGAGAGAGGAAGGAAGGATAAAAATATCTGTTCCCCAGTAAAGAAAGATGGATCCACATTATAGAGCTGGTCCATGTTTGAGACGAAATTCTTATGGGTGAGCATCACCCCCTTGGGATTGCCTGTGGTGCCTGAGGTATAGATGATGGTGGCTGTATCAGACGTATTTATGGGTTTAAGCCTCTTGTCGAACTCATCCTTGTCCTTATAGGCACTGCCTTCTTTCATAGCAGCTTTCAGATCGATTACCCCGCCGGCAGCCTTGTCGAGGTCATCGAATATGATGATATCTCCAAGATTCGGCAATTTGTCTTTAACCTCGAGGATCTTATCCATATGATCTCTGGTGCCTACAAAGCACATCTTAGAGTCAGAGTTTTCGATGATATACCTGGACTCTTCCGCAGAATTGGTTGCATAGATAGGCACATTCACAGCGCCGATGGACAGTATGGCCAGATCCGCGACCCACCACTCATACCTGTTTGGAGAAAACAGGGCAACCTTGTCGTCAGGTTGTATCCCCTTTGAGATAAGAAACAGGCCCACATTACGCACCATCTCATTCATCTTATTCCATGAGATGTCCTCATAGACGCCATCTTTATTCTTGTAGGCCACCAATGCATTGTCCCCGTGCTCTTCTACACGGTTTTGGAAGATTGCCCCCATGGATGTTTCTTCAATCTTTGCCATTTGTCTAACCTCCTTAATATAATTTGTTTTACCTTACTATAATAATATATAATAATATATAATAATATATAATAATATATCAAAACCTTTGCATAATCCCCAGAACCAATTGCAAAATTTTCACTCAATTGAGTATAAGGATACATCATAATGATAGAAGAGGCAATAGGGAGATTATTTAATTTGGAGCACGGAATGAACATAGAATTCCCATCAAGGGGGTTAAGGTGATAGGAGACTCTAGAGGAGTGCTTGGAGTGTTGGTTTGAATCCCGCTCCGGGCACCAGTAAGCAACATGGTTCACGCCAAACATGTGGCGATCAAACCCACTTAGCGAAAGTTATAGAGATTCAGGTAACAGTTGGCTATTTATCGAAATTGTCTCTGCGAGCTTTAGCGAAGCAATCTAAAGGCTGCGATTGCCACGTCGCTAAAGCTCCTCGCAATGGCATCGATTGCTACTTGGTATCAGTTATTGCCATGCACCTTCCTGCATAAGTTTGCAAACGAACATATCATGTTCAATTGTAAGATCCTGCATACTGCTATCCCAAGAAACACTTTTTTCTTTGACACACAGGTGAGATTTCCCTATACTGCCTTAGCAAAAGGGGATTCTATCAACTTGAATTATGACTACCTTGCCTGTGAAATGCGAAGGGTTAAAGGGGATATCCAGTAGGGAAAAAAGCATGTCCGAAAAAATAACGGTACTAGGTCTGTGTCTCGGAGCATCTACCGTATCAATTGCCCAGGTGGAGTTGGAGCGGGGCGAGGATGAAAAGGACATAGCGAAGGGGAAGAAGCCGCGCGTGGTTGAATATTCACTTCATCCTCACGAGGGGGACCCAAAGCGAACCCTGCTTTCCGTTCTCGAACATCTCGATCTGAATTCATTTGACAGGATTGTCTCTACCGGCCGGAGGTTTTGCAAGTTCTTAAATTTGTCATCGATACCCGAACCTGAAGCAGTAGAATACGCGTACCGGTTTGTCAAACCTCCTGACATCTCATGCCCAGCTGTTGTTTCCGCTGGCGGCGAGACCTTCATGGTATACGTCATGAACCGTTTGGGCCAGATATCCAACGTTCTGACAGGTAACAAGTGTGCCTCCGGAACCGGCGAATTCTTCCTCCAGCAGCTTAGCAGGATGAACGTGTCATTGGAAGAGGCAGCCCATTGGGCTGCTACCCAAGAGCCGCATTACGTCTCTGGGCGTTGCTCTGTTTTCTGCAAATCAGACTGCACCCATGCCACCAACAAAGGTGTCCCCAAATCGAAAGTAACCGCAGGACTGTGCAAGATGATGGCGAACAAAATCCTGGAGCTTCTGGGAAAGGTAGATAAGCAGAACATTATGATCACCGGTGGCACGGCGCGTAATAAAATGATGGTTGAGTATCTGCGGCAGGAGATTCCCGGACTGATAGTCCCTAAGGAAGCGCCCTATTTCGAAGCCTTAGGTGCCGCTCTTTGGGCGCTGGAACACGAAACCATTCCATTTCCCGGAATATTGGAGTTATTCAAGACCGAAGTTGCATCATTTAACACCCTTTCCCCCCTTCAGGATTTCAAAGACATTGTGGAATTTAAAACCATCGAGATTGGGGAGATAAACTCTGGTGATGTGTGCATACTGGGTCTTGATGTCGGTTCAACTACCACCAAGGCGATTCTTCTACGAAAAGACGACGACACAATACTGGCGTCTGTTTATCTGCGCACCAAAGGGGATCCGATAGGTGCTTCCCGGCAATGTTATCGCTTTATTCTCGATCAGATAAAGAGGAAGGTTGATCCCTCGGAGATATCCATAATAGGGCTGGGAGTCTGCGGCTCCGGTCGTCAGATCGCCGGTCTTCATGCGCTCACGGACGGTGTTATCAACGAGATCATCGCACATGCAACCGCTGCCGTCCAGTTTGACACTCAGGTGGACACCATATTTGAGATAGGGGGGCAGGACGCTAAATATACCTACCTTACCAGCGCGGTACCCTCTGATTATGCGATGAACGAAGCCTGTTCGGCAGGTACGGGGTCGTTCTTGGAAGAGTCTGCATATGAGACGCTGGGTGTAAAAATGGAGGATATTGCGGACATTGCACTTAGGGGTAAAAATCCGCCCAACTTCAACGACCAGTGCGCCGCATTCATCGCCTCCGACATAAAAAATGCCATTCACGAGGGGATCAAGCACGAGGATATCGTCGCCGGTCTGGTATATTCCATCTGCATGAACTACTCAAATCGGGTGAAGGGTAACAGGCCGGTGGGAGAGAAGGTGTTCATGCAGGGCGGTGTCTGCTACAACAGGGCTGTTCCGCTTGCTATGGCTGCACTTGTGGGCAAGCCGATAATCGTTCCTCCGGAGCCCGGGCTTATGGGTGCTTTTGGCGTTGCACTTGAGGTCAAAAAGAGAATTGAGATGGGATTGATGGAAGAGAAGGGCTTTGACCTGGAGGTTCTTGTGAATCGAGAGGTGAAATACACAAAGTCATTCATATGCAAAGGCGGCAAGGAGAAGTGTGACCGGCGCTGTGAGATAGCGATGATCGAACTTGATGGGAAGAAGTATCCTTTTGGTGGGGCCTGCAACAGGTATTACAATTTGAGACACAATATAAGATACAACGTGGAAAACTTGGACCTGGTTCAGGTCCGGCAACGATTAATATTCGAAAAGTACGGCGCTAGATTGCCGGAGGGCAGCGGGAAAGAGCGCAGGCCACGGATTGGTATCAATAGGAGTTTTATGGTCAATACCTACTATCCCCTTTATTCCACATTCTTTGTTGAACTGGGATTCGAACCCATTTTACCGGATTTGCCTTCTCAGGAAGGAATTGATCAGAGAGGTGCCGCCTTTTGCTATCCTGGGGAACTGGCCCATGGTTTTTTCCACGCGCTTCTTCAGGAGGAGAACCCCCCAGAGTTCATATTCCTGCCCCATTTCAGGGCGATTCCCGTTTCAAAGGGATACACAAGCTCGCAGGTTTGTCCTCTTGTCCAGGGTGAGCCATTCTATCTTCAGACTACATTCAGGGAAAAGCTCGACGAACTTAAGAGAAAAGGAACAATAGTTCTAACCCCCCTTCTTGACCTGACGGAAGGACTGATGATGGCCAGAGAGCCTCTGGTTGAAACCGCGATTCAGATGGGGGTGAGCAGGAACAGGGCCGAAAAGGCTTTCAGAAAGGCCTTGAAGCAACAGATGGAATGCATGGCCGAGATGAAGGATATTGGAGAAAAGGCCCTTAAGGAAATCGAAGCCGATCCGGATAAGATTGCGGTGGTAATATTCGCCCGGCCCTACAACGGATTTGTTGAAGAGGCACACATGGGAATCCCCCACAAATTCGCATCAAAAGGGGTTCTGGTAATGCCGTTGGATTTCCTCTCCTTCGATGATGAGGAGGCAAAGAGCCATATGTATTGGGGGATGGGCCAGCTTATACTAAAGGCCGGAAGTTTCGTCAAAAGACACCCTCAACTGTTTGGCACCTACATAACCAATTTTTCCTGTGGTCCGGATTCGTTTATAGTAGGATACTTCAGGGATCTCATGGGGCAAAAGCCCTCCCTGACTCTTGAACTGGATAACCACACGGCAGACACAGGTGTTGAGACCAGGGTTGAGGCGTTTCTTGATATAGTCGCCGCATACCGACAATTGTTGACAGAGAAACGGATTGTTCAGAAAAAACACACTTTTGTTCCCGCCCGGACAATGCTGGACAAAGGCATTGCTAAAGTTGTCACATCTTCCGGTGAGGTGTTGCCTATGACCGACTCGCGTGTGACATTTTTGATCCCGTCTATGGACAAGTTTGCTACCGAATCAATGGCAGCAGTATTTCGGGGGGCCGGTTTTAATGCTGTGGCCCATCCCCCATCTGACGAGGCGGTACTGAAACTGGGGCGTGCGAACACATCCTGCAAGGAGTGTCTGCCGCTGATACTCACGACAGGAACGCTTATCAACTACATTCGCAACAAGAAACAAGAAGGCGAATTTCTGGTTTACTTTATGCCCACCGCCTCCGGGCCATGCCGGTTCGGCCAGTATTCCATATTTATGGAGGATCTACTCAGAAGACTTGGGGTACCGGATGTGGCCCTGTTTTCTCCCACATCAGAAAACTCTTACGCAGGTTTGAGCAAAGGTCTAGAGCGGAGGGCATGGTGTGGATTCGTTATATCCGATGTTATGGAAGATATCCGTTCGATGATACTGGCCAATGCAACCCACAGCGAAGAAGCAATGAAAGTATTCAATGATGAGTGGGATTTGATCCTGGGCGAACTGGAAAGAGGAGATTTCTCCCGTTTGGAAAAACAATTTGCCCATACCGTTGAACGGCTCAACCGGATTCCCATGAAGCATTCGTTGGAAGAGGTGCCTACAATCTTTCTTGCAGGTGAGATATTCGTCCGGCGGGATTATTTATCTCGTCAGTATTTGACGGAGCGCCTTGCGGAAAAAGGATTCGCTACTATCTGTTCACCGAGCACAGAATGGATATACTATTCCGACTATCTTGTAGACAAAGGGCTCGTCGATTATACGATGTCAAAGATGGAGAAGCTGGAGTTTATAGTCAAGAAGAGGGTTATGGTTCGATATGAAAAGCGTCTTAAATCCATATTATCACGCTCAGTCCTCTTTTGTGTAGAACCAATCAATATTAAATCAGTAATTGACAATGCCAAACCTTATATTTCACCAAACCTGGCTGGTGAGGCCATACTCACGGTTGGAAGTTCCCTCACCGAGGTAGCGTCGCATACTTGCGGTGTGATCACTATAGGTCCATTCGGGTGCATGCCCCATCGTCTGTCAGAGGCCATTCTTAAAGAGACGATGAACCGTGAAGGGAAGCTGTTAACGGACACTAAGGATGAAGGACTTCAGGCGATCCTTACAAACGTAGAAGATCTGCCTTTCCTGGCAATTGAAAGTGACGGCTCACCATTTCCCCAACTAATAAATGCTAAGCTGGAAGCCTTCTGCCTGCGCGCAGAGCGGTTTCATAACAGGATGCTTGTAGTCAGCAGGGAAGAAGGGGGAAGTGAAGTGAAAGTAGCGGGAGGAAGATAATAAGGGTGCTTAATTAGCCTGGGAGCTTAGGCATATCCGATTACCATTGAACAACAAGATAAACTTGAATCACCATAGGTTGAACTGCTTTCTTGCTTGACACACAAGCCTCACTTCACTAAACTGTCTTTGACAAAAATAAGTGTAAACCTTTGCCCGCGTCGAAAGACGGCACAGGGGAAGGCATGAAAACCATGGAATACGGATTTGTCTTTAATCTTGACCCGGTGGCTGTGAATCTTGGGCCGTTCCATATCCGCTATTACGGGATCATTTTTGCCACCATGATTTATATTGGATTCATCCTGTGGCGCAGTCAGATGTTGCGCGGCGGCCACTCGCGGGAGTTGGCTGAGAGGGCACTCCCCTGGGGTGTGATTGCTGTTCTAGTTGGCTCAAGACTTAGCCATTGTCTGTTTTATGAGCCTACTTACTACCTCTCCAATCCGATAGCCATACTCTACTTCTGGAAGGGCGGTCTCTCGAGCCATGGTGCTACAATCGGCCTTTTGGTGGCTCTCTTCCTCTTTGCCCGCAAGTACGGGATGAGCTTTATCGAGGTGCTCGACCGGTTCTCCATGTCCGCCGCGGTGGGTGCAGCGTCTGTACGTCTCGGCAACTTCTTCAACTCGGAGATTGTTGGTCGGGCCACCGATCTCCCCTGGGCGGTGCGTTTCGCCCGCTACGACAACGGGGCAGTAGCCCGCCATCCCTCACAGCTCTACGAGTTTGCCTTAGGGCTATTCGTGCTGCTCGTGCTGTATCTCGCCGATCGCTGGGCCGGTCGCGAAAAACGCCCAGTAGGCTTACTTTGCGGCCTGTTTGCCGTTGTCTATTTTACCGGCCGCTTCCTCGTCGAATTCGTGAAGGAGTACCAGGTACTCAACCCGTCATCGGTTCTCACCATGGGCCAGTACCTCTCGATCCCCTTTTTCATTTGGGGCGTAGTTTTACTCGTCTTGGCAAAGCGTAATGCATCGAGACCCGCTCCGGTTGAATCTGCGCACGAGAAACAGGCTAAAAAGATCCCGAAGAAAAAAACCAAAAAGCGCATAAAGAAATAAAAGAAGTTTTACTCTCAAATTAGGGAATGGGTTTGGAGGGACTTGCACGCCCTTGTACAATTCTGTGCTCAAGGTATGTCTAAAGTGGAACATTATTTCACATAAACTGTAATTTTTTTCAATATTTTTCAACGGAATCCCCAAATATTTTAGATAACTACTTGAAATTTAAAGAAACACACTCTTAGCATGATTTTTGCTTTCATATTTATGTACAGTTGTATATTCTATAAGAAAGAGGAGGTTATTGAATGAAGAAGGCAAAACTATTCTTTTGGGGTTTATTGATCATTGGAACAGGACTTTTGCTCATGATGGGTCCTGTAGATTCTTTGGCGGGAGAAGCAAAGCAGGTCACGATTCTTCATACGAACGATATCCATTCTCATCTCCTTGGCTTTGGCCCAAACGGGGAGTACAGTCCCTTAACCACAGGAGATGATACCACGGTGGGAGGCATAGCCCGGATTGCAGGAAAGGTAAATGAGATCCGTGCGGACCGGGATGCTTCCGAGATTCCCACGCTCTTAGTGGATGCAGCTGATTTCATGATGGGCACAGGCTTCGAGCTTTTGAGAGGCAAGGCCGAGCTTAGCCTCATGGACGCTTTAGATTATGATGTGACTACCATAGGAAACCACGAATATGACTGGACGCCCGCAGGCACTGCACAGATCTTCTCCAATATCGTTGATCTATCATTAGATCTTCCGGTTGTGGCATCCAACGTGATATTTGATCCTGTGCATCCAGGTGATGATGCCCTTAAGGCCCTTTTCGATGCTGATGTGATTCAGGAGTGGTACACCCAGACCCTATCCAACGGGCTCAAGGTCGGGTTTTTCGGACTCATAGGCGAGGATGCGGTGAGCGTTGCGCCTTTTGCCTATCCACTAACCTTTGAAGATAGAACTGTGGCAGCCGAGGCTATGGTGACAGCCCTGGTATCCGAAGGTGTTGACTTAATCGTGTGTCTCTCTCATTCCGGGCTCGAGGAAGACTCGGCCCTGGCAGAGGCGGTTTCTGGTATTGATGTGATCATAAGCGGCCATACTCATGAAAAGACCGAAGCCCCGATAATTGTGGGAAGTACAATAATCGTCCAGGCAGGGTGCTATACGCAAAAACTTGGTGTGCTTGATATCGAGGTTGCTGACACAGGTACTTCCCTGGTAGACTACGAACTCCTCCCCATAGATGACTCCATCGAAGGAGATTCTGATATACAGGCCCTTATTGATGGCGAAGGCGGTCTTATAGACCAGCTGAATTGTGTGCTGGATTCGATTGGCTTGGACTACTCCTTCGAGGATGTGATTGCTGAGACGGATTTTGACCTGACTATAAAAAGCGGAGAAGAGAACAATCTGGGTAACCTGGCAACCGATGCCATGCGCTGGATGGTCGATCAATACGAATACGATCCTGAAAATCCCGACACCAGGAAGGTGGATCTGGCCGTTGAATCAAGTGGGGTCATCCGGGACGACATCTTAAAGGGTGCAACCGGCAACATTGCCTTCTCAGACGCCTTTCGTGTCGTACCCCTTGGGTTCGGCCTGGATGGGGCAGTCGGATATCCCATGGTCACGATTTATGTGACTGCCTCTGAAGTCAAAAAGGCCCTGGAGGTTATTACCACTGTCTATCCCCTTATGGGGAGCGATTACTGGCTGAGTGTGAGTGGGCTCAAATTTGAGTACAATCCGAACTTGATACCGTTTTTCCGTGTCCTGAGGATCTATCTGAGCGATGGTGAGGGTGGATATTCCGATGTCCCGCTGGATACGAGCAAGAACAACACCAATCTTTACAAGATTGCAATCAATTACTATGTGGCCCAGTTTATTGCGGTTGTTGGTGACTATACGTATGGAATTCTGGATATCGATCCCAAAGACGCAGATGGAAACAGCTATATGGATGAAATTGCACACCCTAATGGCCTGGATGAGGCGTGTGTGGATATCGATCCGGTTACCACCGGGGTCCAGGAACTTCAACAATGGAGAGGGTTTATGGACTATCTTGACAACTTCCCGGATGCAGATGCAAATGGAATCTCTGATATCCCGGGCCGTTACAGTGGGCCTGAGGGCAGAATCACGGAGGCTACCTGCTTCATTTCTACGGCAGCCTATTAGGCAAAGAGGGAGTTAAACAAGAGCTGATTAATCCTTAATTATCGAGCACAAAAGGCAGGGCCCTTAAATGGCCCTGCCTTTATTCTCAGGTATGACCGCATATATATCTATTCAACGCCAGCGCCCTGACTAAAGTCAATCAACATGCACCTGTCTTTGAGCTGCTTTTTAGTAAAGGGCTTGTTTTCATATTTTTGCGTAAATGCCCAAAGGGCCTTATTTATTTTAAACCAGGGATCAGCCCCTTGTTCCTTTAGATTATCTATCTTTCGATAATATGAAAGGGCCAAGTCCCTTTCTCCCTTGAGATCATAGAGTATGCCTAAGATAAGATAGTCATGCGCCATCTCATTTAAAGATTGCTTTAAAGGTAAGGTTTTGCTTATTGCCTTTAAAGCTTCATCATAAGATCCCTTATGGAGCAGAAGCTTTGCAATCGTCCGGTGATAGATGGCCTCATCAGGGTCTATTCCGGCAGCTTGCCGAAGAAGCTTGAGTGCATCGTCTACCTGTCTGGGATCGCGTTCATAGATAATATAGGCCTGGTTATATTTGTTCATCCCCTTTCGTTTATTGGGGTTTTTAAAGTGATATCCTTCAAGGACTTCAGGTGTTATCCTGGATTGAATACATTGCATCTCTTGTTGAAAATCAAGCCCCATGTATGGGTTATTGCACATTGGTGCAAGGCCTCCGGCTACCCAAAGCTTTAAATCTTCAGGGGAGAATACGACACTGGTAACATTATCAGCGACCCCGAGTATCCCGTATATAGTACGTTCAGTCCCGGTCGTGATCCTTATATGATCACCCATAAACTCGGCTGCCAGGCAAGGATCTATCTTTCCATAGTTTTCCTTTACTAGCTGTATGAGCCTGAAATAACGGCCAGGGCATCCTTCATTGAGATTGTATTTTGATATAAAATCAATCTTTTGCTTTTCTTTGGAGATTGCCATATTGGTCATGGCTATTACCCCGCCGTCCATCTTTCTAATGGCCACGCCTCCCGTGCTTACCTCCATGGCAACAGCATCTTTTGCCTTTCCATCAATGATGACAAATCCACATGAGGCCCCCCGGGGATTGTCTTGTACAATTTTTACAGCACGATCTATACTATCGGCCTTTCGCAGGATCTCGTCTGTAAATGCTACGATATTCCAGCCATCAGGGGTCATATCATCATAGAACATCATATGCGGACACAAAACGATTCCCTTTTCATTCATGCCGGTTGCCCACATGAGGATCCCTGCGGTTGCAATCTTGACATATTCATATCCTTTATCCGGCTTAACAAATGAGACTGTTTGATACTTAGGCCAGCCTTCCACCCCGGAATAATCTGTATTTCTTCCCACAACAGTCTTTCCATCTAAGGCGGCCTCCTTAGTGGCGACAAAGGTGCTGCATGCGCCGATATCTACCCCTAATTTCTCAAATTTCTTCATGTTGGAATTGATCAGCACAGGCATCATGGCCATGGTAACCCCGGTGTGGTGATTGGCCTTGAAGATTGTCTTGTAAGGAATCCCTGAACCATCTGCAATCCCTTTCAGCTCCTGTAGGATTTCTTTGGGCTGCGTTTTTTCAAGTGGACGGTATACCTTCCAATCCAGATATCTCCCGAGTCCCCATGCCAAAAGAGAAAAGCCTTTTTCACTATATGGCCTTATGGGATCAGCGTAGAGTTTGGCCACCCCTTGTTTGATCTCTTCGCTCATAAGGGCCCCGTGCTGGAACCCTATTTCATAAGGAGATCCCATAAGATGCAGTATATACAACCCTCCCCTTTTTTCCATCCAGGCATCGCCAAAATATCTCTTTCCATCCACAATCCGGACTTGCTCATTTTTCAGGGTATGACGAATCTCTTTAGATGGGATGTATCTTTGCCCTAAAGTTGTACATCCCAAGGCCAGACCCAGAAAAAATAAAAGAATCCCTCCTGCAAAAAGACGTCTTAACAGCATTGTTTTCTCCTCCTTTAAACATGGATCAATTAAATATCCAGATAAATTAATATAATCCAAAGTAGTTAAAAATCCACTTAAGATTAATGCCGCTTATTTAACCATAGCAGTTATCTATCTTAGTTGACAAGAAGATAAGCATATGTCCATAAAAAGTCAATGGCGATATCCCACTTGATTTTAAGAGCGAGGCAGGCCCGGATGTTCAGCAATATATACAAGTGTTTGTACAAATTCTATCAACAAGGAGGGAAACATGGTGAAACCAAATGTTATCATTATCAATTCTATGGATAATGTTGCAATTGCCCTGGAGGATATCAATGAGGGGGATTACGTACGGCTACCGGATGGGCAGGAATTTCCCGCACTTGTAGATATCCCCTACAGCCACAAGGTTGCATTGGTTGATATTTCTGCCGGTGGACATGTACTCAAATATGGGGAGATCATCGGTGCCGCCAAGGAAGACATCGGGAAAGGCGGATGGATTCACACGCATAACCTGGATACCGGTGAGAAGAAAAGGGGGTGACTAAGATGGAAGAGATTCTGGGATTTGAGAGACAGGATGGGACTGTTGGAATACGAAACTATGTTGCGGTAATTCCGAGTGTGGCTTGTGCCAACGGGGTTGCAGGTATGATTGCCAGGGCGGTTCACGGGGTTGTCCCGCTTTACCATGGACATGGGTGCGGGCGTGCCGTTGAAATAGACATGCATACCAGAACCCTGGCCGGCCTGGGCAAAAATCCCAATGTGGCTGCCGTACTCGTAGTTGGCCTGGGGTGCGAAACGATACAGGCCGAGGCATTGGCAGGGGCCATTGCAGAATCAAAAAAATCGGTGGAATATCTTGTGATTCAAAAAGAGGGGGGATCGCGCAAATCCGCGCTGAAAGGTATCGAGATTGTGCGCAGAATGCTGGATGAGGCCAATAAAATGCACCGCAAGCCGTTTTCTCTGAATCGCATCATCCTTGGGCTGGAGTGCGGCGGATCAGATGCATTTTCAGGTGTCACGGCCAACCCCAGTGTGGGATTGGCTGCCGATTGGCTTGTGGATCAGGGCGGGACCGTGATCCTGACCGAAGCCACGGAGATGATCGGCACTTCCCATATCCTTGAACGTAGGGCAGCAACGCTAGGAGTGGCTGAAAAGATCAATAAGGTTGTTAGTGACGCCGAGAAACGCGCCGATGACATCCTGGGGCCTCTGGCATCGATGGTAATTGCCCCTGGTAATATGGATGGGGGCATGAGTTCCATCAGGGAAAAAGCCCTTGGATGCATAGTGAAAGCAGGAAGCAGAACGATCAATCAGGTTGTGGATTATGGTGAGGTCCCCACTGAAAAGGGGGTGGTGATTATGGATGGGCCGGGATACGATATGGAATCCCTGGCAGGTCTGGGGGCAGCCGGCTCACAGCTGATTATTTTCACCACAGGACGCGGCAATCCTGCCGGTTTCCCCATAGTTCCGGTCATCAAGGTGGCCGGTACCAGCAAGCTCTATGAGGCCATGCAAGACGATATCGACATCAATGCCGGGGTAGTTCTGGAGGGTCGGAGTCTACAGGATGTTGCCGACCAGACCATAGCACTCGCAAAGGACGTTATAAACGGCAGGCAGACCAAGGCCCAGCTCAACAATCAGGACGGAATGGTATGTCTGTATGCCTTAAATCCTGCATTTTAAAACGACGAATGTATGGAAGATTAACCGGTAAGCCGGGGGTACTCGTGGGCCAGGGTTTGTGGATAGGTACCAGCGGAGGCTACGGCATTGTAGAGTCCTACATGTCCGGGGTTATGATGCTGATCCTTACGGAAATCAGTGATTACGGTAAACAGCCAAGAGTGAATAGTGAATAGTTAAAGAGTATTATTTATATGAAAATAGGGGCAGGGCACAAAGCTTTGTAGGGGACGATGCCCTCATCGGCCCGCTTAAGGGAAATATGCCCTACAGGGATAAAATCTGTATGGAAATGCCATATTTTCATACTTGGTTGTGCCTGCCTTACAGGCATGAGAGTTTGTATGAGATGGTACGGGAAATAAAGGCCATGCTGGTAATATCGTGTAATGTTGTGATACAAGGATGCGCAAATAAAAGATTATAGGGGCAAGCTATGAATGGGTATATGGGGGGCATACTAAAGATAGATTTGAGTAGCGGTGTAATAAATTCCGAGGTGCTGGACGGAGATTTCGCCCGCATATTTCTCGGCGGCAATGGCTTTGCAGCAAAGATCATCTATGATCTTGTGCCTTATCAAGCTGATCCCATTTCTGAAGATAATATCGTGGTATTCGCAACAGGGCCTTTAAATGAGACACCGGTGTGGGGTACGGGCAGGGGGCATCTTGCATCGATCTCCCCCCAGTCAGGCATGTTTTTCGATTCCAATTTCGGGGGAAATTTTGCCTCAATGCTGAAAAGGACAGGCTTTGATGCAGTAGTGATCTCAGGAAAGGCTGCATCGCCGGTGTATATCTTAATAAAAGATGGCGAAGTAACGCTAAAAGATGCGCATAGTCTTTGGGGAAAATCAACTGAAGAGACTCACAGGTTATTGGTCGAAGAAGAAGGGGAGGGCATAGAAAGCGCTGTAATCGGACCTGCTGGGGAGAACAACGTCATCTTCGCCGGTGTGATGGTAAGCGGCTCTCGCAGGAGTGCTGCAGCAAGGGGCGGAATAGGTGCGGTATTGGGCTCAAAGAACCTAAAGGCAGTTGTTGCAAAGGGCTCAAAAAAGGTGGAGATTGCCGACAGAGAAGGGCTCAAGGGATATTTAAGGCCCATTTTTCCGGGTGTAAAGGAAAAGGCCAAGGCTTTGACTACCTATGGGACATCTTTTCTTGTAGATATGATTAATTCAAAGGGCATGCTCTGCACGCATAACAATACGCGTGAGATATTTGATCATGCCAGGGAGATAAACGGCGAGGTTATACTGGAAAAATATATAAAAAAAAGCGTGGCCTGCCGCGGATGCCCTGTGGCATGCGGGAAGATCGTGTATGTGCCGCATGGCGAGTTTGCAGGCCAAAATGTAAAGATGCCGGAATATGAAACCCTCTATTCCATGGGCTCAATGCTCGATAACAGTGATATTGTATCGATCTTTAACGGGAATGCTATGTGCGATTCTCTTGGCATGGATACGATAAGTCTTGGGAGTACGCTTGCCTTTGTCGCTGAATGTGTTGAAAAAGGCATTGTGAGTGAAGAAGAACTCGGGGGGAAGATCTCATTTGGAGATGGGGCGTATCTTACAGATATCATTAAAAAGACCGCACATAAAAAGGGTGTTGGCGAATTTCTTGCGCTTGGCTCTAAGCGGCTGGCCTCTCTTTTTGGTGGTGATTCCGACAGGTTTCTCCATTCGGTAAAGGGCCTTGAAATGGCCGGGCATTCCGCCAGGGGGTTGCGTCCCATGGCGCTTGCCTATGCCACATCGACCCGTGGCGGGAGTCATCACGATGCGCGCCCTGTCTACCTTGCAGATGATCCTCAAAATGATCCTGGTTTTGATGGACAACCTGAATACTGTGTGAATAGCCAGCACAACACCGCAGTCGGGGATTCTCTCGTGATATGCCGGTTTTTGCAGGAAAGGGCTTTTGGGGGCCAGTTGAATGACTCGCTCGTTCCAGTAATACGATATGTCACTGGCTGGGACATCGACCTTGATGAACTGAATATGATTGGAGAGAGGATATATAACCTGGAACGCATGATTAATGTAAAAAGGGGAGTGAATCGCTCAATGGATACGCTTCCCTATAGAGTTATGAATGAGCCGATCCCCGATGGGCCCTCGAAAGGCAGGTATTGTCCTAAAGAGGAGTTAGATAAAATGCTGGATGCCTATTACAGGCTGCGCGGATGGGATGAAGACGGCATCCCCAGTTCTGGTAAGCTCTCCGAACTCGGCCTGGTCTGAAGGGATAAGGCATACAGAGAAAAGATGATTTAATAAATGCAGGCGAAATGCCGAGGGATTAACAGACAAGCTATAATAAGGGAGGAAGACATGGACATTATTGTTGAAAACCCGGAGCGTGTAGATAGCGCAGAGGTTATTGTCGGCATACCTTCGTATAATGAGGCGGATTCTATTTCCTATCCTACGGATGTGGCCAGTCGTGGTTTGATCAGCCATTTTCCGGATAAGAAATCAGTGATCATAAATGTAGACAATAGTTCACCTGATGGGACAAAAGATGCCTTTATGAATACGCCGACAAAGGTTCCCAAAATATATATCTCCACCCCGAAGGGGGTAAAGGGCAAGGGCAACAATTTTAAGAATTTGTTTGAGGCCGCTGTTGAGCTCAATGCCAAGGCAGTCATAGTGGTGGATGCGGATCTAAAAAGCATTACACCTCAGTGGATTCAATACTTGGGCGAACCCCTTTTAGCAGGTTTTAATTATGTAACCCCGATCTACATACGTCATAAATATGATGGTTCTATTACCAATCATATTGCTTATCCTTTGCTGAGGACCCTCTTTGGTCTGAGGGTAAGGCAGCCTATTGGAGGGGATTTTGGGTTTTCCGGGAGATTGGCCAGGGCATTTTTGTCAGAAAAACTCTGGAACGAAAATATTGCCAATTTTGGCATTGATATCTGGATGACCACGGTCGCCATCGCCAGGCGTTTTAAGGTATGCCAGACCTTTTTAGGTTCTCCAAAGAGCCACCGGGCCAAGGATCCGGCCAAGGATTTAGGCCCCATGTTCACACAGGTCGTTATGACGGTTTTTGATCTGATGGCCGATTTTGAGTATCTATGGAAGGACACCACTAAGAGCTGGCCCAGCAGTATCTTTGGTTTTGGGCTCGGTGCAGAAGAGAAACCGCCTGTCGTAAATGTTGATACAGATGCATTATATAAAAGTTTTATCTCTGGTTTTGATAGTTATGGGAAGGAGTGGAAGAAGATCATTCCTCAACCGGAGTTGATAGAACTTGGTAAGACAAAAAGGCTCTCAAGAGATCAGTTTTATTACCCGAGTGATCTCTGGGCAAGGGTGTTGTTCAGTTTTGCCATTGCTTATAGAAATAAAGAGATCCCCCGGAAAAAGGTTATCGAGGCCATGGTCCCATTCTATCATTCCAGAATCCTGTCGTTTGTCAATAAGACAGGTCATATGGGCACAAAGGAATGCGAAGAATATTTTGAGAGTATCAACAGGGTATTTGAAAGTGAAAAATATTATCTGATAAAACGCTGGGATGAAGATCAGAAAAAGCTGGGCAATAAGCTTTTTAAATATTAACCATTTTTCTGTATTATCGATTTTTGTTTGTTACAGGATTTATATGTATATGAAAATATGGGTCAGGGATCAGGGGTCGGTTTTCAGCTTAAAGAGAAATATAGATTCAATTCTTGAGACCTTTGCATAATACCCATATTGTCATTGCGAGGAGCTTAAGCGACGAAGCAATCTCAAAGTGCCTGCAACCAACGGGATTGCCACGTCGGCCTAAAAACCTCCTCGCAATGAATATAAAAGCAATTGTGCAAAGGTCTCTTCTTATACAGCTGAGAGCTTTTCATACTTCGTTGTGGCCGAAAAGGCCATGGTGGTTTATATGAAAACAGGTACAAAGTTTTGTAGGGGCCTTTTGCCCTCATCGGCCCGCTTAAGGGGAATATGTCATACAGGGCCATTGCAAAATACTGATGCCGGATTTTTTTGAGGAGAATGTTTATGAATGAAATGGAAGAATGTCTCAAACCGACCTTTACAATTGATTGTGAGAATCCAGGGATAATAGATAGAGCAGACCGTATTACTTATAAGTGTACAGATGACAGGCAAAAGGCTATAGAGCTTTTCTATTTTGTAAGGGATTCGATTGCCTACAGCCTCTATATGATCTCTGTATTCAAGGAAGATTTTATCGCATCGAAGGTGCTTGAATGGGGGAAGGGCTACTGTGTGCAGAAGGCAGTGCTGCTTGCTGCATTGGGCCGGGCTGCGAAGATCCCCTCACGGCTGGTATTTGCCAGGATCAGAAACCATAGAGTACCGCATAAGATTGTTCAGATGACAGGCACTAACGTGTTTCCGCGTCATGGGTATACCCAGTTCTTTCTTGATGGGAGATGGGTGAGTGCAGCCCCCACGTTTGACAAAGCCCTGTGTGAAAAAAACGGGCTGCCAGTTGTTGAGTTTAACGCTAAGGATGATGCCATGCTGCCGGACAAAGATCTTCAAGGAAGACCGTATATCGAATATATAGAAAAATTCAGGCCCTATCCGGATCTGCCCTTTGAATGGATCGCTGAGAAGATATCAAAAATTCTTGGCAAAGATAAGAGGCCCTGGCTGTCAAAAGAGGATATGCCGCAGCCTTAAAGAATATAATTAAGAGACCTCGCAATGACAGGCTCTTCAATGATGCAAAGATCTTGACTTTCGACTATCCTTAATCACCCAACACCTTTTTACGATTCACTTTTTTTCTTTTTTGCGCTCCATCTCATCTAATATTATCTCTGCAGCAAGCATTGCTGCAGTGCCGACAACCTTTGAACAATGATCCATCATACCAAAATCTGTCGCTTCTTTCAGCCCGTTTGGGTCGTAGAGATTGAATGTCCTGCCCATAAGGTGTTTCTGGATGTCATAGCACCTGCATGATCCGTATTTTTCACAAAATCTATCATGGAGTTTTTTTGCCGTTATATATGATTTCATGGGTTTCAACATGTCGGGAAAGTCCTTTTTCTCCCTGCCAAACAGATAACCTATGACCATTGCCCCGCCGACAAGGGCTCCGCATGTGCCGTCGCCTGTGAGCCCTAACCCGTCTGCAAGCCCGCTTGCACTCTTAAACACATCGTCATTTTCAATGCTTAAGGCATCGAATATCCCGGCAATGCAAGTCTGGGCACAGCCAGTACATTTCTTTTCATAGTTCAGTGCGGCATTATATGCCTTTTCTAATATGGCATCCTTATCATCTTTCATGGCGCCTCCGTATAAAAAAAGAGGGAGCATAATTGCCCCCTCTTTTTAAGTCAGCTTAAAAGTTTTTTACTAGAATGTGACCGTTGCAAACCACCTTGCGGCATACTCGTTTTCGATCTCGAGTCCTGTTCCTGTCGGTGTATTACCAAAGTCCTTTTCAAATGCGCTTTCATAGAAGTCGCCGGGCGCATAGTATCCAGCCTGAAGGGCAACAGAGAGATTGTCCTGCACCTGGTAGGTGGCCTTTGCATTGATCTCCCATCCGAGGCCGTCGTCCACCTTGTTCTTTGTGGTCGGCCCAAATGGTGTCCCGAGCTTTGTAAGGTCCTGATTGATGGCATTAAGCAGGTAGTTTGTTGGATCCCAGTTCTCCAGATAGTCTGTGTTTGCCTTCTTGGCCCAGATGATGTTGCCGGTGAGGCCGAGCTTTTCGCTTACCTGCAAATCAGCGCCCAGGCTTACCAGCATGATGTTGGAGAAGCTGTAGTCATCCATGTCTGGATCGCCAAGTGCGTCAAAGTTGTTTGAGACAGGTGTCTCGAAATACATGCTGTATGTATCAGAGACATCGTTCATCAGCCATGTGCCAAAGTCCATGCTGTCATCAAAGTAGCCGGAGACCTTTGTGGGCTCGTCGGCGCCGGATGCGTATGCAAGGGTCAGCCTTGGTGTAAGATTTACATCTGCCACATCACTCAAGTCATAGCTTGCCTCCACATAACCTGAATAACCGCCGTATTCCCAGTCGTCCTTGAATTTACCTCCCACCAGAAGATCTGAGTATGGGGGACCCAGCAAAGTAAGTCCAGCAAGTTGAGCAGCCTTAGCTACCAGCGAACCGTCGTCCTTGTCAGCGAATACCCCTGTTGCATAGCGCGCGAATGCATTCAAGGTAAGGGCGTCTTGTCTGTAGGTCAGCTTCACCGTAGGTTTGTAGGACTGGCCGCCCCCACCGTCAGACCCGGTGTATGCATATGTCAGGCTTCCTGTAAAGCTCAGAGCTGGTGTATTGTATATGCCCATAGCGATAAAGGCATCAGTGTCGATATCATCGGAGTTTGTTGTACCATCATTCCAGTTGCCGCCGTCTTCGTCGTCCTTGTGCCAGATCAGGCCGAGTGTCCATTTGTCAAGGGAAGGGGTAACCCTTCCAAGGGGGATAAAATAGCCGATGCCTAAAAAGGATGCTGTCTTGCCGAGGGTAAACATCCCGTAGTCTGTGACGATATCCGCCCACAGGTTGTCTATGCGGAAGATATTGTATCTGTCATACTCATCGTAGAGCCTGTCACCTGATCCCTTGTCATACCTTCCGTATTTGTCCCAGTCCAGCTTGTTCTCATAGGCAACGATGTTTGCGCTTATGGATATCCTGTCTGTGATAATGAGCTTTGGATCGATCGTAAAGTAGTGCTTGAGATACCTGTCATAGTCTTCCGTGTCGGTGATATCGCCATTTGGCATAATAGGATCAAGAGTCGTTGCAGCTGTGATCTTGGAGTCAATATATGCCTGTGTAGCATAATAATTAAGAGGGTCGCCCGTTACTAAAGGAGCAAGAGCAGAGTAAGGCGCACCTAGAGCCGTTAATTCTGCTGCTGTGAGATATCCATCGATACTAGGAGAATTAGGGCCATAGAGAGCAACCTCTAAATTAGCTCCAGCTGAAGGGGTGAGACTCGAAAGATTCCCATACGCCGTCGTTGCTGCATCCTTGGTTATAGCCTCCATCTGTGACCCGATAGAAGCCGCTGCCCCAAAGCGTTTCGCGTGGACGATGTCCGACTCGACATAGTACCTGCCCTGCATCTCATATGACCCGCTTAATTTAAGCTCAACCGCCCATGCAGGCAGAGTAAACGCGAAGGCAACTATTGCCAATAAGATTAACTTAGCCCAAAAATTTTTCATAAATCCGTCCTCCTTAAATTTGTTTTTTATTTGTTGGATCTTTGACCTTGTAAACCCCCATATCATCTCACTTTCTCGTTTTTAAACTACATTTATTTTTATGTCAACACCTATTCAAAAAAATTTTGCAGAAAAACTGATACCTTAATTGGCCTAAGTATACAACTTGCGTGCCAATATCTAAAAACCATATAAAAACAAGGAGTTAAAAATCTACTATTTTCTATGGTGTTGTATTTATACAACAAAATTGGATATAAAGACAACAAAAAACAGTCGGAAAAGACAGTCGAGAGTCCGAAAAACAGTCAACAGTCAATAGTCGTCAGTCGACAGTCAAAAAGATAGTCGATAGTCGGCAGTCGAAAAGACAGTCGTCAGTCGTCAGTCCAAAAGATAGTCGATAGTCCAAAAGATAGTCGTCAGTCCAAAAGATAGTCGGCAGTCGTCAGTCCAAAAGATAGTCGAGGATAATTCCAAGAATCAGTATCTCATTGCCGGATGCCTTAAAAATAATCCGATAGTCACCCACCCTCAACTTCCAATATCCTTATGAGCGTTCTCTGTAGGGGATTGCCATAGACTTGAGGCCGTGAAGTCAGACGTTCTTCGATGGCTTTTTTAGTTCATCAGCAATGTAGGGCCCGTTGCCTTAATCGGGCCGATGAGGGCAGAAGTCCCCTACAATGCTTTGTACTTATTTTCATATAGAGTCTGTACGAAAGATAGACTCAAGTGTAACACCAGTAACACACTGAGTCGGGCAAAGATAGACAAAGCGCTTTTCGACTGTTGACTGGCTTTTTGACTCTCGACTCTCGACTCTCGACTATCTTTTGGACTGACGACTATCTTTTGGACTGACGACTGTCTTTTTTGACTATTGACTGTCGACTGTCTTTTGACTATTGACTGTCGACTGACGAGTATTTTTTTAGGAGGTGGTAATGAATCCAGAGGTATTCAGGGAGTATGATATAAGGGGTGTGGTGGGCAGCGACCTCACAGACGGGTTTGTGCAAGGATTAGGCAGGGCTGTAAGCACATACTGGTTGGGCCATGGAGTAAGGAAGGTATGTCTGGCTATGGATGCAAGGCTGTCTTCACCCGGGTTTAAGGAGATCCTAAAGGAAAGTATAACAAATAGCGGCATAGATGTAGTAGATATCGGCATGGTACCGACACCTGTGATGTATTTTTCCTTGTTTAATCTGGATCTGGATGGGGGTATTGTGGTCACAGGCTCACACAATCCGCCTGACAATAATGGGTTCAAGATAGCGCTAAATAAGACCACCATATTCGGCCCTGAGATACAAAAGATACGCGCCATCATGGAGCAGGAAGGGTATGCGGATAGTGGGTCTTTTGCCAAGGGCGGGATGTCAGAGTATAATATAATGGATGAATATGTGGATGATATCCTATCACGGATAGGAAGATGTCCAAATACGTTAAAGGTGGTTATAGACCCTGGTAATGGTGTAGGCGGCGCCCCTGCAAAGGCGGTCTATGAGGGTTTGGGCATGGATGTTTCCGGCATATGCATGGAACCGGACGGTCGTTTTCCAAACCATCACCCGGACCCGACCACAAAAGAAGGGATCACCATGCTGAGGCAGGAGGTTCTGGCTAAAGGTACGGATTTAGGCATAGGCCTTGACGGAGATGCAGACCGCATAGGGGTGATAGACTCTAAAGGGGATAACATATACGGGGATCGGATTACCGCCATACTTGCGGGCGCGATCCTTAAGGAAAAGAAAGGGGCAAAGATCATAGGAGAGGTGAAGTGCTCAAGGGTCCTCTTTGATGAGGTGAAAAGGGCGGGCGGCATACCTATCATGGGAAAGGTCGGCCATTCTTTGATGAAGGCAAGGCTGATGGAAGAAAAAGCCGCCCTTGCAGGAGAGATGAGCGGTCATATATTCTTCCTCGACAGATGGTATGGTTTTGATGATGCCATATATGCAGGGGCTAGGCTCCTGGAGATCCTGAGCAGCGAAGATGACCCACAATCCATATTTGACGGCCTCCCGAAGATGGCGAATACGCCGGAGATCAGGATATCCTGCCCTGATGAGATAAAGTTTAAGGTAGTAGAGGAATTCGCAAGGTATGCAAAAGATAGATATAAAGATTGTATAGATATAGATGGCATCCGTTTTGAGGAGGGTAATACATGGGGCCTTGTGAGGCCTTCCAACACCCAGCCTGTGATTGTCTTGAGATTTGAGGCAAAGGACAAGGTAGCGCTTGATGATATAGAGAGCCGGACAAGAGAAAGGTTGGATGAAATCATAAAAAATAGTCGAGAGTCGAAAAGATAGTCGAGAGTCGATAGTCGAAAAGACAGTCGTCAGTCAATAGTCAGCAGTCGTCAGTCGATAGTCAGCAGTCGTCAGTCGGAAAATCTTGAAGTGGTGGTATCATTTACTCGATTAGGTATTTCTGGAAATTGGTTAGCAAACGGGCCACTTCTCCGGCAAGATCAGAGACTTTTTTGAACTCGTCCTCGTCAATGTATTCTAAATCTAGAACCACATATAACTGAGATTGAACCTCAGCAAAAAAAGCCCATTGCTATATTGAGAAAATTTGCAAACTCCCTATCACTTTTTCTGGCAAAACCTTCTGCTATATTTGACATTGATGAAACCGCGGCCCTTCGAATCTGATCTTTCAGGCCGTAATCTGCATTCAAAC
>JAYEFR010000053.1:0-42315 GCA_034716155.1 Thermodesulfobacteriota bacterium | reverse complement strand
CATTCAAACACCAATTAACTAACGATTATACAATTAGAAATATACCTCAAACTCGAATACAAGAACAGTCAAAAGAATAGGTTTCGACTGACGACTATCGACTGTCTTTTGGACTGACGACTATCGACTGCTGACTGTCGACTGTATTTTGGACTCTTATACGGTTGCAACTTGTTGTTATATAATGTAATAGGGCAAAGGAATAGAGGTTATATCTTATGAATAAGAAATTGTTGTTGTTTGTGCTGTTGGTAGTATTGTTCCTCCCTTTTAATCCAGCATTCGCAAAGGGTCTGTATGTGAGGGACTGGCTAAACCTTACAGTAAGGACATCTCCGAGCCCTGAGGCCGGGATCCTGGCAATGGCAAATACGAATGATTTTTTGGAGATAATAGAGGAGCAGGGAGATTGGTCAAAGGTAAGGACACCAAAAGGAAAGGTTGGGTGGGTTCTCAATAGATACCTTACATCAAATACCCCAAAGGCACTTATCGTTTCTCAATTGAGTAAAAAGGTGAAATCACAGACAGATACAATCAGCGAGTTGCGTGAGGATAATAAACGTCTTAGAAAAGAGGCCCAGAAATTCAAGTTTGGAATAAGCGGCCTTAATACAAAGGTTGATAGATTAACCAAAGATTATGAGGACCTGAAAAATGCATCTGCCACATATTTAGAACTAAAGGCAGCGCATGATAAGCTCCTTGAAGAGACAAAGATCAAAGATATGAAGATGGAAGATATATCAAAAGAAAACCGGAGACTCAAGACATCTGAAAGGCTGGCATTTACCTTTATCGGCGGCGGGTTTATCATCTTTGGTTTGTTGATAGGTATCTTTATTCAGTCTTTGCGGTCCAGGCCTAAAAAGGCAACTTATAAATTTTAGGGGTGGGGATATAATGTTTCGCAAATATGAAGAGTTAAGCAAGGAAGTTGATATTAAGGGGGCGATTAGGGCCAGGGGGCCTGTATACCAGTATATAAAGAGAACAAATTTGATCTACCATTCTGAGTTGAGTAGACTTATTGATGCGGAAGTCTATGTCAAGCACGAAAATCACCATCCAACCGGTTCTTTCAAGATCAGGGGCGCCCTGAATTTTTTTGAGCAGATTATTCCAGAGGAGGCAGAGTCAGGAGTTTTGGTGGCCACCCGGGGAAATCATGGGCTTGCTTTTGCATGGGCTGCCTCCCGGTATAATGTGCCCTGCACAGTGGTTGTGCCTGAAAATAACAATCCCGAGACTAACAGGACCATTGAGAGCTGCGGGGCACAATTGATCGAGCATGGCCAGGATTTTTATGAGGCACAATACTACTGTGATGAATTGGTGGACAGTGCGGGCTATTATTATGTTGAACAGGGCAATGAACCAGCGATTTTAAATGGTCTGGCTACAATGGCGCTCGAGATATTTGAGGACCTCTCTGATGTGGATGTCGTTGTCTGCCCTATCGGCGGCGGTTCAGGGTGTGCATCGCTTATAAGTGTGGCAAGCGCGATAAATCCGGATGTGGAGATTATTGGTGTAGAGGCAGGCAATGCACCCAAGTTTTACGAGTCATGGAAACAGGGCAAGTGGGTGGTCTTGGATAGCGCAGATACCATTGCCCATGGACTGGCTGCAAGGAGTATATTCCAACTGCCCTATGTAATCATGAAGGACTGTGTAAAAGACGTGGTGCTGATCTCAGAGGACGAGATAATAGAGGGAATAAGGCTGGCGCTTACAACAACCCATAACCTTGCAGAAGCTGCCGGTGCTGCATCTATTATCGGTGCATTAAAGATAAAGGAAAGGCTTTCTGGTAAAAAGATCGTGCTTATAATGACAGGTGGGAATATTGATAGAGATAACCTGAAAAAGGCACTGGCTTAATATTAGGGGAATAGTAAATAGTAAACAGTGAACAGGGGAAACTTCAGTTAATCTCAACTCTTAACTATTTCTTTTGACTCACGACTATCTTTTGACTGTCGACTGTCTTTCGGACTATCGACTGTCTTTTAGTCTTCCGCCTCAAAGTGAGCTTTCCAGCGAGCATCTATTTGTTCTTGAATCTTTTTGATCAACCCATCTGACATTGTCTTGAATCGGGATTGAGCCCTGAAATACTCGCTTGCAGGCCTTAGTTTCCTCTTTTCAATGAGTTTGGCCGATGCCCCGGTAAGCCTGAAATCCCCGCATTCTATTTCATAGAGATCAAATATTCCCGTCTCCACTGCCAGTTTGCCGATCCTTACAGTATCCTTTGGATCAAAACCCCAACCCGGGGGGCATGGGATGTGGATATGTATATATTTTGTACCTTGCAGATCCTTTGCCTTTTTTATCTTGTCATAAAGATCAAGGGGGTAGGCGGCAGAGCAGGTGGCGACATATTGTATATTGTGGGCCGCCATTATTGCCGGCACATTTTTTTGAGACTGGGTCTTTCCAAAAATGGGTGTATTGGTAGTAAATGCGCCTGCAGGGGTGGTGCCGGAACGCTGGACTCCGGTGTTCATATAACCTTCATTATCATAGCAGATATAGATAAAGTTTTCACCCCTCTCTGCTGCGCCGGATAATGCCTGCAGGCCTATATCACTGGTCCCGCCATCGCCGGCAAAGCCCACTACTGTGATATCCTTTTTACCCAGGACATCGAGTGCAGCTAAAATCCCGGATGCAGCGGCAGCAGTGGATGCAAACGTGACATTTATACAAGCCAGCTTTGTAGATGCGATCGGATAGAGTCCCTGCAGCACTGTAAGGCAGCTTGGCGGTACAACCAATATGGTATTTTTTCCCAGTGCCTTCAAAGCGATACGATAGGCTATACCAAGTCCGCACCCGGAGCAGGCCCTGGTGCCGGGATTGACGAATTCTTCTTCCGGAAGGTTTAGTATAGTAGTCTTTGCATCCATAAAATCCGTTCCTATATCTTTAGGCCGATCCACCTTAGTGAATCTGCAGTATCGCTGCCTTTAGGCCTGCTACATGAATTACGAATGGCATCAATCAATGCGTCTGTTTTGATAGTCCTTCCTCCAATCCCGAGTATATAGTTATGCACAAATGGGGGGTTTGCATCTTTGTATAAGGACGAGGTTATATCAGAGCAAAGAGGGCCCATGTACCCGTAGCTGATAGCCTTTTCAAAGACTATGACCCCATCTGCCTTGGATAGGGCAAAAGAGACAGCCTCATCAGGAAACGGGCGGTACAATCTGATTCCAACCACACCCACTTTTATGCCTTCTTTACGGAGTGCATCTGCTGCCACCCTTAGATGGAATGCAAGCGATCCCATGCCTACGGCAATGAATGAGGCATCCTCGCACCTGTATTCTTCCAGACAGGCACCATCTCCCCGATTGAATATCTTTTTATAATCCTGTTCTATTGTTGTTATCACATCTATGGATTTTCTGAGATCCTCCTGGAGCAGGTATCTGAGCTCCATGTAGCCATGTGCAAGTTCACCCCTTATGTTTGTACGCACATCAGGTAACGTCACCGAGTTGAGATTTGTCGGGGCATTAGGATCAAGGCAGTTCTCTGGTTTGTATGGAGGTAAAAATCGATCCACTGATTTCTGATCCGGGACATCGAACGGCATATAGGTATGTGATAGTATATATCCATCATAGCAGACCATTACAGGGATGTTCACTTCTTCGGCGATTTTAAATGCCTTTATAGTCGTATCTATGATCTCCTGATGATCATTTATATATATCTGTATCCAGCCCGTATCCCTTTGAGAGAGGGAGTCTTGATGGTCATTCCATACGGTCCATGGGGCACCGACCCCCCTGTTTACCACGCACATCACAATAGGCAGCCTCGCTCCGGCTGCCCAATGGAGCTGCTCGTGCATATAAAGGAGGCCATTGGCGCTGGTAGCAGTAAATGCCCTGGCCCCTGCCGTAGATGCAGCAATACATACAGCAAGTGCGCTATGCTCGCTTTCAACAGGGATATAGGCTGCCTTCATCTGCCCAGATTCAATAAACTCAGATAGCTTTTCAGTAAGAGGGGTCTGCGGGGTAATCGGATATGCTGCAATCACCTGGGCACGTGCAAGCTTTACGCCTAAGGCCGCGGCTGTATTACCTGACTCGATTGTATGCACCTACTTGTTCTCCTCTGAAATAAATCTGGATTCTTCCACCATGGTTATGGCCTTTGTCGGACATTCCTCAGCACAGATACCGCAGCCCTTGCAGTACTCATAATCAATGGTAGGTGGTATGGTGCGTGTAATTGTACAATCAGGACAGTACAGCCAGCATATAAAGCAGGCAGCTATATTCTTTCTGGCAGGTATGCATATACTTGGATCAATAACAGGACGCAGCACCCTCCATGACCCTGTCTTACCACCGTCACCCGGGCCTGGTTCGCCCGATGATGTTATCTGGTTACATTCTCTAGTCCCCATAATTGATGATTGTCCTTTCATATGTAACGAGAGCAGCCCTGGCATTTTCTTCCGGCTTTCTGTCCTTGAATTCCTCACGTATGGCGTTAGCTAAGACGTCTATGTCTATGAGAGGGCTTGCCTTTGCAAATGCCCCGATGATCCCTGAGTTTACCATGCCATAGGCAAGGCCAGACTCATCTGCAATTGCCGTGATATCTGCAGTAGCTACCCGTATACCATTGTAGGTATAGCTATTTGAAGGCTTGGGTGTATTTACCACCAGTACCCCTCCTTGCTTCAAACCTTCAACAATATTTATCTCATCAAGTAATAAGTAGTCCAGTACCACCGCTATATCAGGGTTTTCGATTGGAGAGAGGTCATAGATCTTTTCCTTTGAGATCTTTAGAGATGTCATAACAGGTGCGCCTCTTCTCTCAGTGCCAAATGTGGGGATCATAACAACGCCTGTATATCCTGTCTGAAATGAGGCTGTTGCCACTATCTTTGCAGCAGTAATCGCACCCTGACCGCCGCGGCCATGCCAGGATATATTGGTGGTATCTTTTTCCATGCACATTTCCTATTGATGTATAAGTTAGGGCTTATATAGACAGGGCTTAGATATAGGTCAAGTAAAATTTAGACTAGTATAGTTCAAAGTTCTATGTCGACATATTTACAAGGGACCAGAAAACGGTGGGTTTCTAACTTAAATCATAGAACTTAGAACCTTGAACAAAGAACATATTGGTAAAGGCACGTAGTTTGCATAAGGCAGGGGTAGTGTTAGATATCAGCAAAGGAGAATATGTATGGTTTTAAAAGAAGTGATTGCAGATAACCATCAAGGGCCTTTTTTTACAGAAGATTATTCCAAGAGCAAACCTTTGGCCCTCTTTACGGAGAGCGTTGTCACCCTTCTTTCAAGGCCTACTGCCCACAGCGCCTTTGTGGATCTACTTTCCCTTATGGGGCAAACATTTCCTATGAGCGCGCCAGCTCTTTATATAAGGGGACCCGGGGCTGGGGCACGTGTGTATTCTGTACTGGATCTGGGAAAAGGCGGGCATAAAGATGCCAGTCAAGTATTACGCAAGAGTGGGAGAACAGACAAATTTTCATATTTTAAGATCATAATAGGCGGACATCCGCCAGTAATTCAGCAACGCAAATATATGACTATCATCAATAATGCCAAGGCATCTGTTACCCTATCCATAAATAAATGCATTCATGATGGTATATTTAAAGAATGGGTCAAAATATTGGCGCCCGCTGTAGATAAACTCATAGATAATGAACAACTCAAGGATATGGCGTACAGAGACAAGCTTACAGGACTCTTGAATTACAGGGCATTTGAACAGATGTTAGACATGGAATGTGAAAGGGCATCTCGTTATGGGGCGATCTTTTCTATTATCATGATAGATATTGACAGGTTTAAGGAGATCAACGATTGCTTTGGTCATCAGGTGGGAGATCTGGCGCTAAAGAGGATTACTGAGAAGATTTCAGGCTGTGTGAGAAAGAGTGATATGTGTTTTCGCTATGGTGGTGAAGAGTTTGTAATAATCATGCCGCATACGGATATAGTAAGGGCGGAAAAATTTGCTGTCAGGATGAAAGATAAGATAGCATGTATGAATTTGGTCGCAGGTAAGAATATCACTGTAAGTATGGGTATTAGCCAATATATGGATGGACTTTCTCCCCATGATCTTGTAAAAAGAGCGGACATGGGGCTCTATGAGGCAAAAAATAGCGGCAGAAATAGAATAGAAATATTCAAGGATAGTAAATGAATATAAATATGCTTTTGGATATAAGTTCCGACCTGTTTCTCTACACGCCGGATGAGGTCAAGACAAAGGGCATGATAACGGATATAAGTGGCGACAAGGCCTTTATGTTTAAGCCGGAAGGGGATACTCGCTTCCCCTCTGGTAGCTTGGTAAAGATATCTGATGGGAATGATTCATGTCTGGCCAGGGTTGTAGAAGATACGGGTCATGGCCTTAAGATGGAGCTTGATTCCTATGTGTCACCTGACAAGGAACGCAGGCGATATGTGCGTGTGTATGATAAGATATATTATAAGGTAAGATTCCTTGCTCATGCATCAGATAAGGATAATGCAATAGACGATGCACTCACCAGAATAAGGGGAAACAGGCTTATTACAGAGTCTTTTCTTGAAGGCAAGTATGGCTATCCTGGTCTCGATGAAACACCATATACCAACGAGATACCTTTTAATCAGGCACTATGGGAAGTAAACAGGAAGCTGGATTTGTTGATTCACATGTTTCTTACCGCTGATTTCTCAGAGTTGATGAAGAGCGCACCAAAGGATGTCAATATCAGCGCTTCCGGCATAAGATTTATATCCGATACCCCGTTTGAGGGGGGGGATCTGGCAGAGGTGGATATGATATTACCCATGACACCTCTTTTATTTATGAAATTTGTGGCCGAGGTCATCAGGGTAAAAGAAGTCGCCAAGGGTGCTACAAAACATCATGCAGTAAGTGCCCAATTTATATTGATGGAACCCCAAGATAAGGATGAGATAATCCGGTATATCTTCAAGAGGCAAAGGGAAATATTAAGGAGTAGGCAGCATTAGGGTAACATTTTTAGGCCATGCATCTGTCCTTATAGAGGCATGTGGTATTTCTATCTTAATAGACCCGATGTTAAGTATGCACGCATTCGGTGTGCCAAGGCTCTCTCCTTTGCCTGTTAATATAGCTGATATTGCCCATTCAGATGTGGTGTTGTATACACATGCTCACTATGATCACTTTGATATTCCGACATTAAAAGGATTAAGGGATGATATAGAGGTTATCCTTCCCTGGAATACAAAGGACCTGGCGGCAAAGGCAGGTAAATTAAGGATTTCAGAATTGCGTCCCTGGGGACATATAAAGATTGGGGCCCTTTCCATCACAGCTACACCAGGCAGGCACTGGGGTGCCAGGAACATCTATGATATATGGAGGGGTTATCTGGGTTATATAATAGAGGGTGATGAGGCAAGCGTGTATATTGCTGGTGATACGGGTTATGGCAGGCATTTTAAAGAGATAGCATCACGTTTTGAGATCGATGTGGCAGTGCTACCTATAGGTGCTTATAAGCCGTTCTGGTTCAGGTTGAATCACCTGTCGCCAAAAGATGCCATAAAGGCCTTCCATACACTCAATGCACGTATCATGATCCCTGTCCACTGGGGTTCATTCCGCTTGAGCTTCGAGAGGGTAAATACCCCTATAAAGGATCTTTTATCAGTTATGGATAACCTGCCTGTAAAGATATTGCAGCCAGGAGAGGCGATCGAATATAATAAAGGTAAGATACAGGGCTGAGGCAAAAAAAGCTGAAAGATAAAAGGCGGAGGATAATATCTATAAGATGGAAGATATAGACAAAGAAAGGCTTATAGAGTGGACTATTGATGGATTTCGCAGGATACTTGTCCATTATGGGATATGGTTTAACGAGGCAGTGCACCAGTTAGGCCTGCATAAGGCCCTTGAGATGGAAGATGCAGTTGGCAGAAAATGTCTTGCTATTGATATGAAGAGACTTGGTGAGGTCTTAGGCTTTGATGTAGATGATGCAGGGATTCCTGCTATATTAAAGAAATTATCAAGGCAGGAACTTTTAGAGCTGTTAAGGGCGTTAGGTATCAACTGGCTCGCAAATGACGGCGTATGGTTTCAAGAGATCGAGCAAGGAGAAGAATTGTTTACTGCAAAGAGGTGTAATGATACATGCTGGACACGATTTTCTCCGTATGAGGCGTACAGGATAAAAAGGTTGTGCCATCTACCTGAAGATGGAGGCCTGCCTGCATTGAAGCAGGCGCTATCTTACAGAATGTACTCAAGGATAAATGAGCAATCAGTGGAAGAAACAGATGACCGCACCTTAATCTTCAAGATGTTAAATTGCAGGGTACAGTCGGCCAGGAAGAGGAGGGGACTTGTGGATTATCCATGTAAATCTGTAGGGGTTGTTGAATACGCTACCTTTGCAAAAACTATTGACAAAAGGATCATAACAGAGTGCATAGCCTGCCCACCTGATGAACACCCGGATGAGTGGTTCTGTGCATGGAGATTTACTATCCATGAGTAGCATGCTCTCAGGGTTGTAATCTTGTCGGTTTATATGAAAAAGTACCTGTTGATGTGCGAAAATCACAGGTCCTGCAAAGAAGATCAAAAAACCTCCCCTCACGCAAAGCCGCAAAGATCGCAAAGAAAAATAAAGAAGTATGATAAAAAAAGAAAGCACCTTTGCGTACTTGGCGTTCTTTGCGTGAGAATGTTTTTCATCCTTCGTTGTGAGCACAGCCCATGCACGTTTGTATGAAAAAGACATTTATATAGTTTTGTTGGTTTTATTAGTTTAAATAAAACAAACAGTGTTATTCGTCTCCGCCCAGGAGTCCCGCCCTTAATAAAAAGTATAATAGCTGAAGCACAGCAGCAGCTGCAGCAGCCACATAAGTCATTGCGGCTGCTGATAGTATATGTCTTGCCCCGGCAGTCTCTTGCTCTGAGAGTATACCCGCAGCAGGCAATGCCCTTAGTGCCCTAGATGAGGCATTAAACTCCACCGGCAGGGTTACGATCTGGAATAGTACGGCAAGGCTAAAGAACAATATCCCCGCAGTAATAAGCGTCTTCGACATAAAAATAAATCCTATAATGAGGAGGGGCCACGCAAGGTTTGAGCCCAGCATGGATACAGGCACCAGGGCGCTGCGTGCCCGCAAAGGCATATAGCCCCTTGCATGCTGTATGGCATGACCCACCTCATGGGCAGCAATGCCCACGGATGCCAAAGATTCGCCCATGTATACCTCTTTAGATAATCTGAGCACCTTGGTTCTTGGATCATAATGATCAGTTAAAAAATCTTTGCTTACCTCGATGCCTACATCTGCTATCCCTTCACTATCAAGTATCATGCGGGCTGCGTGAGCCCCTGATATACCCGTTGAGGTCGGGATTTTGGAATATTTAGAGTATGATGATTTCACCTTTATTTGGGCATAGATACTCAGCAAAAGTGCAGGTACTATCATTATTATATATAATGGATCTATAAACATTAAACCCGCCTATCTATTGATTTTGTTGTCACATAAATACATAGTATCTAACATAGCCCAAGTCAAGATGGCTTATCGGCCTGCCTAAGAAAAGGCTAGGGGTAAACAGCGAATAAAGAGAAAGTCAGGTTGTGTTCTTTGTAATCTAAGTGGCGGGTAAATTTTTGTGAGATAGCGTATCAGGCCCCTAATATTGCAGCCGCAGCCAGCGCAGCGGTTATTGATCTTAATATGGTTTTGCCCATACTTACAAAGGTAAAGCCGTGGGCATGCAGCATATTGATCTCTTGAGATGTAAATCCGCCTTCAGGCCCTATCAAAATGCCCGCACCGTGAGATGTAATAGCTTTTAATTTTGTATTGCTACTATGATCTCCGACAAGTCTATCTGGCCAGTTGTCTGAAGCAAATCTTGCAAAGGTTTCTATGGATAAGCAGTTTTGTATCTTAAGGATGCTTTGGCGTTGTGATTGTTTTATTGCCTCCATGACTATACCTCTCCATCTCAAGTATCTCTTTTCAGATACACCCCTTATGTTAGATCTGGAGGCTACTACCGGGACAATTTCTGCAACCCCAAGTTCTGTGGCAAAGCGTACTAGAGAATCCATTTCTTTCATTGTTATCAAACAGATACCCAGGCGGATCTTTTTTTCTGACCTTTCATGCAATATTTCTTGTTTTTCTATGTCAACGATAAGTTTACCTTTATCTATTGATCGAATTTTCCCCTTATATCCTGTAGTATAGTCTCTAATAGATATCTCATCGCCTATGTGCTTACGTAAAGGGCCTGTAATATGCGCCACATCTTTACCTTTTATGACAGCATGACCGGTATCAACAATCTCTGCGAAAAATCTGGGCATATGTAACCTCCATATATTTATAGTATGTCTTATTTTTATTAATGGCTTATAAGAAAAAATAGAAGGAAAAATTTATATAAAACCCTAAGTAGTAAACAGTGGAGGGTTAAAGAATATTATTTATGTAAAAACAGACACAAAATTTGGTAGCGGTGGAGGGACTTGAACCCCCGACGCTGCGGATATGAGCCGCATGCTCTAACCAGCTGAGCTACACCGCCATACACACATCTCTACCTAAGCATGGATTGTTTGTCAATAAATTTAAGGGTGCAATCCTGCCCAAGGCGGATAATTGGCCTGTTATATAACTAACTTTAATCGTTCATGAAATAGCAACTTTGGGGAAACGCAACTGGCTTTACTCATGATCTTGACAATTATATGTTCTGAGATTAATCTCTTAATAATAAGAAGAGAGGTTTTTTTAGATTTAGTCATTCTTAAGGAGGGGTTATGTCTGAAGACAGGAGATATGATGAAAAGATCTGGTTAAAGCATTATAGTAAGGGTGTAGTGGGGACTATAGAGTATGAAAAGCTGCCAATGATAGATGCCCTGTATCGCTCTGCCAAAGATCATCCGAATAATACAGCCCTTATCTTTGAAGGGTATAAAGTGACATATGCAAGGTTAGTCGAGATGGTAGAGAGGTTGGCTACTGCGCTTGCAGATATGGGGGTGGAAAAGGGGGACAGGGTAGCGCTTTTGCTTCCGAATACCATACATTGTGTGGCGGCTTATTATGCTATTCATCGTGCTAATGCCATAGTGGTATCTAATAACCCTTTGTACTCCGATCGCGAAATAAAATATCAGTTGAACGATTCCGGTTCAAAGGTATTGATTACTATAGATCTCCCGGCAAACAGGACGATAGACCTGCGTCCCAAGACCAAGGTAAAGCAGATTATTACGTGCAGCATAGGTGACTACCTGCCATTTCCCAAGAATATATTATTTCCGCTTGTAGCAAAGAAAAAAGGCTTGAAGGCTGAGATAAAGAAGGTAGCTGAGGTATATACATTTAAAGAGATAATCGCAAAATATCCGCCGAATCCGCCAGAAAAGGAGATTGAATGGGAAGATGCGGCATGTCTGCAATATACAGGTGGAACTACAGGTGAATCAAAAGGCGTAATGCTTACTCACAAAAATTTGAGCTGCAATGTACAGCAGATAGAGGCATGGTACCCGGAATTTAAGGCAACTGCATCAGAAGATACCCATATGGGAGCACTACCTATCTTCCATTCCTTTGGCATGACCTGTGCTATGAACTACCCCATATGGGCTGGTTCTGCTATTGCCCTCATACCAAGACCTGAGCCGAAACCATTGCTGGATGCCGTCACGGACTATAAGGTCTCATTCCTTGCATTGGTACCCACCATGTATGTGGGTATGCTGAACCATCCGGATCTGCACAAGTATGACCTGGGTTCTATAAAGGGGTGCTTTTCCGGAAGTGCGCCGCTGCCTATTGAGGTAATAGAACGTTTTGAGAAACTCACTGGTGCAGCTATCTGTGAAGGTTTTGGTCTCACAGAGTCTGCCCCTGTAACCCATATGAATCCTTTCGGCCAGGGGGCAAAGAGGATACCAGGCTCTGTTGGTCTCCCAGCCCCTGATACCTTATGCAGGGTAGTGGATCAGGAGGATGGAGCAAAAGAACTGCCTGTTGGAGAGCCAGGGGAGCTTATCATAAAAGGCCCGCAGATAATGAAAGGGTACTGGAACAAGCCAGAAGAAACAGAGATCGCCCTTAGAGACGGATGGCTTTATACAGGTGATATTGCGACCATGGATGAGGAGGGATATTTCTATATTGTTGATAGAAAGAAGGATATGATTATTGCCAGCGGATTTAATGTCTACCCCAGGGAGATTGACGAGGTACTCTATAAGCACCCAAAGATAAAGGAGGCATGCACCATAGGCGTGCCCCATGAATATAGGGGAGAGACAGTAAAGATTTTCATCGTACTGAAAGAAGGGGAGACTGCAACGTCTGAGGAGATTATAGAATATTGCAGGGAGAATATGGCAAAATATAAGGTGCCGAAGATTGTAGAATTCAGGGATGATCTCCCCAAGAGCGCTATAGGGAAGGTCTTAAGAAAAGAACTGAGGAAAAAAGAGATAGAAAAGATGGCTGGAAAGAAAAAATAGGCCATCTCTATAGATAGTCATCAGTCGATAGTCGGCAGTCAAAAAGAAATGTAGGGGCCTGCCTCATCGGCCCGCTTAAGGCAACGGGCCCTACAGGGATGGAATCTGTATGAAAATGTCATATTTTCATGTTTGGTTGTGTCTGCCTTGCAGACATATGCGTTTATATGAAAAAGATATTTATATAGTTTCATTGGTTTACTTGGTTAGACTTGGCGTTTCGCAGTGAATCGTGAGTAATCTTGAGGTAATCGAGAGGCAAAAGAAAATCAGATTCACTTTTTGCCTCTCTATTTAGATATGGTTAGGGAGGAAATAACACATCTAGAATTTTCCGTGTCTTCCGGCCCCTTCCTTGAAACGTTTTGCGCCTTGTACAGTCTCCAGGCTGCTGGTGACCTCCATTCCATGGCGGAACTCATTTTTCATTGCCTCGTCAATGCCCAGATTCATTCCTTCCCACAAGGACAGCCGGTCATGTCTTAAGCAGGTTTGCGGGAATTCGGCTATTTGAGCAGCCAGCTTTTCCGCCTCTGCCTTTGCCCTGCCATTTTCTACAACCCTGTTTGCAAGACCCATTAAAAGGGCTTCATCTGATGATACGGGTCTGCCTGTCAGTATCATGTCAAGGGCGTGACTGACCCCTATCAAGCGAGCAAGCCGTACTGTGCCTCCATCGATGAGAGGCACTCCCCACCTGCGGCAAAAGACTCCAAATACAGCATCTTTCTCAACCACCCGCATGTCACACCATATTGCAAGCTCAAGGCCGCCTGCAACTGCATACCCTGAAACGGCAGCTATAACAGGTTTGGACAGTTTCATCCTTGTGGGGCCCATTGGGCCGTCACCATCTACTTCCGTGCGGTTTGGTTTCCCTCCTGCGATTGCCTTTAAATCAGCTCCGGAACAGAAAGTTCTCCCTTCTCCATAGAGCACAGCCACATATAAGGAGTCGTCTTCTTCAAAGGCCCTAAATGCCTCTGAAAGGGTATAAGCTATCTTTCTATTCACTGCGTTCTTTACTTCGGGACGGTTTATACCCACAGTGAAGACCTTATCTTTTTTTTCGATTTTCACCTCCATAGTTCACCTCCGATCTTTGTCTGGTATTTTTATACTCTCCCATGGTCATCTTGGCCACAACAAACGATAAAGGCCCTTAGCTATAAGATCGTTGTATATCCCTTTTTGAGCTGATCGAGAGGCAAAGGGAATCATATCTGGGGAGATAAGGTGTGTTGACTCTATGGATAAGAAGAAATATAATTCTTGATTATGGATATCTACGGATTACAAAAGCTTGGGCTGAAGATCACATCTATTACAGACCATATTCATGTTGTACAGGGAAAATTAAGGAGCAGGTCTCCTTTTTCCAATTCGATACTGGTGCTGGATAAGGTAAATGCCATTATAGATACAGGATGTGGCATTGAGCTTATTCGAAGATTGAAAAGCGCTTTACATATAGACTTGGTTATAAACTCCCATTCTCATCCTGACCATACCTCGGGCAATTGGCTATTTCAGGAGGGAGGCTCACCTGACATAATAGTGCCGGCAAATAATAAGGATAGTATATGTACTGCAGATAAACTTGCCCCAAGGTTAATAGGCAAGACCCTGTCTCAACTGTGGAAGGATACACACCTGGAATTTACGGGTTTCAGGGATTTCAGTATAACCTCTTCCTTTGAAGAGGGTGATGAATTTGATATGGGGCTCACAAGATTTGTTGCCCTCTACACCCCAGGGCATCTGAATGATCACTATTGTCTGTGGGAACCAGTAGAAAAGATCCTCATTGGTTTTGATATAGATTTGAGTCCATTTGGTCCGTGGTATGGAAATGAGGAGTCAAATATAGATGCATTTAAGGCATCTATGGAAAGGGTCAAGGGTTTTCCTATAGATGTCTTTATATCTTCGCATGCAAGGCCGATAAAGGCCGCATATTTTCCCAAGCGAATGGCAACATATAAGGCTGCACTTGATCACAGGGACGAGGTAATCTTGGATCTTGTCCCTGGTGATGGGTGGGCAGCCCTTGAAGATATTGTAAGGGTTTCTCCTATCTATGGATATGATTATACGTTTGAGGACAAGATCCTTTTTTATGGGGAAGAAAATATGATAAAGAAGCACTTAGAAGGCCTTGTTCATAAAGATAAGGTCCTCTGTGTGGATGGCAAATATAGGCAAAAGCTTGGATGATCGACTCAGATCCCCGTCAGGAGATTGCGGTCTAAGCCATCTGTTTTGGTTTTGTATGAAGACAGTTATCAGTTGTCCGTGGTCAGTTGTTTATTTGGAAGGAATTATCCTATCTGGAGATTTTACAACGGACCCCCGACAGGGATGAGTGCTGAGTTAAAAGACACCTTCCGCCAGTGGCCGAAAGGGCAATGGTCCCTTATAGAAGCCCTTTGATCATATCTATAGCTGTTTCTTCTCTTACCAAACTTAAGTTTATGGTCATATGATACAGGGTTGGGTCATTCCAGTAGAGGCCAAATAACCTTTCAATATATCTTTTTGATTCTTCTTCCTTTCTCTTTATTATGTTATCAGCCTCTTCGAGGGTACAGTCTTTCTTTTTTGCCAGGCGTTCTTTTTTGTATTCCATTGGTGCTATTAGCCTTACATGTACTACATCGGGCCTGCCTTTAAGCACACACTGTCCACCCCTGCCCACAATAATTACATCCCCTTTATCTGCCAGATCAGTCATCAGGCCTTTGAGACCCGCAAGGTAACTGGTATCGTCCACATAGCCTTTATCTCCTGCAAGTATCTTTCTTACCAAAGACTCTGTCATATATTTAGATACAAACCTGAACATGGAGATGGATGTCCCATCTTCAAAAGAACGGATCTCACCTTTAGATGTACGCATCTTCTTTGCCAGTTGGGCCACTATGCCTTTATCAAGATATTCATAACCCAGATCTTTGGCCAGGGCATTGGCCAACTCTATTGAACCACAGCCGCAATCTTTTGATATTGTTATAGTTTTTCCCACATCTATTTTTCTTCTAGCTGTATTTTTGCCTTTTTAGCTGCCTTGCTGTCCGGGAATTCGTTTGTAACACGTCTCAAGAGGAGTTCTCCTGCTTGCCTGTCGTTTAATTTAATAAAGGACATGCCCTGTTTTAGAAGACAATCAGGCACCTTTTCACTATTTTTAAATCTCTTTATTACAACATCGTATCTCAATATCGCATCCTCAAACTTGCCTTGAGCATAAAGGGCTTCTCCTGTCCGGAAGTGAACGTTATCGATAAGGGATTTTCGGGGATCCTTTTTAAGGTACAAATCGAACAGTTTTATGGCATCACCATACTTGGCCTCCTTGAACATTTCCAGGCCTGCTTCATATAAGGACTTGCCGCTTTCTATCATACCAAGATGTTTTTTTATGGCATTTATGTCATTCAAAATGGCCTTGAGTGCCTCATCCTCTCCAAGGCTGCCGGCCTTACCATGGGGCGAGCCCATCTCCTCGATCTTTCCCTGAATAGCAAGGAGTTGGGTGTAAAGGTCTGTATATTGTGCCTGCAGGTCTGCCTGCTGTTTCAGGGACCGATCCAGTTCCTTATCTTTCCGTGAAAGCGCCTCTGATATTTTATGGGCACCTTGTTCTACCTTTGTAAGGCGTGTCTCAAGGGCATTAACTTCCCATCTTAATGTATTAAGGTCCTGCTGAGATGCACAACCTGTCAGGAGTAAGGCTATTATAATAAATAGGAAGTATAGTCCTTTGGGCATAGATACTATTTTTCTGTCATATCAAAATGCGCCCTTCTGTTGAGACTCCATGCCTCCTCATTGTGAGCTGGATCAATGGGCATTTCTTCACCATAACTTATAGTGGAGATTCTGATAGGATTTATCCCGAGAAATATTAGATAATCCTGGGCGGATTTTGCCCTGCGCTGGCCAAGGGCAAGGTTGTACTCCTTGGTCCCTCTTTCGTCACAATGGCCTTCTATCCTTGCCTTGAGCTCAGGATGGGACTTCAAAAACCTTGCCTTGTCAGCAAGGTTCCTTTTTGCCTCCGGCTTAAGGTTGAATCTGTCATAGTCAAAGTGGATATTCTCTGCTTTGAATGCGAGGATTTCTTCTTCTATAGTAGGTGCCTTTGCCTCTGGAACCTCTACTATCTCCTCCTCTACACCAGGCGCCTCTACACCAGGCACCTCTATCCCTTTTTCCGGTGGAGTAATAACCTCTTCTTCAGCAGGTGGTGTCACCTCTTCAACCTGCTCCACTCCTTTCTTTGCGCATGCGCTAAATAAGAATATCAAACCGATGATTAGCCCCAGACCTAAAATATTCTTAAATAATCTTTCCATATCTTCCTCCTTTTATGTAAAGATGTGGATACTATAATAATACTTTGACAGCATATATCAAGTATATATGAGAAAGTAAATAGTAAATAGTAAAAGAAGGGTTGGGTGATTAAGAATAGTCGAGAGTCAAGAGTCAAGAGTCGAAAAGACAAGAGATAAAAGACGAAAGATAGAAGATAAAAAAATAGTTTTATGGGAAATGTAGGGGCCTGCCTCATCGGGCCTGGGGAGTTACTCCCAATAACATCCCCTGTTCCCCTTTTAAAGGGGGAATCTGTCCGTGCAGATTAAGGGATACAAGTAAGCGAGAGATCCCCCATCCCGAAAGCATTTCCATCTTTGGCTGTGTCCGAAAAGGACAAGACCGTTTGTATGAAAATAGTTGTCCGTGGTATATTGGGAGGCAAAGATCCTCTCTAGGATTTTTACAACGGACAAATATACAACGGACAGCGAACTATCGAACAAGCCTATCTCTTTTTTATCACTGACCAGCATGGTTCTGAAAAGGCGCCTTTGTCAGTTGTAATTTTTACAGGCGGGTTTCCCGCAAGGGCTGTAATATAGAGGTGTCCATCTGCACAGCCAAATACCAGAAGCCTTCCGTCAGGAGAGAAGAAGGGAGATTCATCACCTTTGTTTGTACCTTGAAGGGCCCTCATGTCTGTGCCATCTGGTCGTATTATGGCTATATGAAAGACACCATTCTTTGCATGTGTAAAGGCAATCCAGTCTCCTCTGGGAGAAAATACAGGTTCAGTGTTATAATTGCCCTCAAAGGTAAGGCGGTTTACCTTTCTTGACTTAAGATCCTTTATGTAAATCTGAGGGCTGCCGCCACGGGTAGAACAAAAAACCATTTTATTCCCATTAGGTGAAAAACTAGGGGATGTATCTGTTGCCCAGTTATTGGTAAGACGGGTTGCATCTTTGTTCTTCAGGTCAATCATGTAAATTTCAGGATTACCATCTTTAGATAGGGTGCATGCTATATGTTTACCATCAGGGTGAAATGCAGGGCTGCTATTTATCCCGGTGTATGTAGCCATTGGGGATACCATTACAGCTTCAAGATCAAGGATATAAAGGTCAGGGTTGTCTCTTCTATACGATACGAAGGCAATGTGTTTACCATCAGGAGACCAGACAGGATTCAATATCAGGTCTCCAAGCCCCTTTATCACACGAGCCCCTGTGCCGTCTGGGAATGCAATGTATAGATATCTTTTGTCCCCCCTTTTAACTATTGAGGCAATCTTTGTGGAAAATAAGCCCTGAAGGTCGAAAGATTCAGCCAAAAGGTCATCCATAAGTTTATGTACAGCCATGTACAAAGTTTTCCCTGATGTTATATATGTCTTATAGACGAGCACCTTTGCCGTAGGCAGCTCTATTATCTGCGCGCTGAGTCTTACGTTATCTTCTTGCCTTTCCACAGAACCTGTAATGACAAAATCCGCACCAATCAAACTCCAGTCCTTTAGTGTACCGGGTTTTATTTCAGTCATAGGCCCGGTGTGAATGTATGTGCGGGGATCTATAAGCTCAAAGACCCCAGAGATTTTTATGTCCTTTTCAATCATAGACCATGTATCAGAAGTCAGGGTCGATGGGCCAGTAAAGTAAGGCATTGCTATCTTTAGCTTTGAAAAGCCTGGCGCACTTATATCTATATGTATCCTCGCTGCCTGCAGGGGTATGGCTAGTATTATAACTAATGCAACAGAAATAATTGTTATCCTTTTCATTTAATCAGTTCCTCCGAGCTAAAGGTGATTACTATCTCCAGGGTGTTGGCCCCTGCAATAAGGACCAAAGGTGGGACGGGAAGCTTTTTCACATTATTTAAGGCCCTGAGTATGGAGCGGTCAAAGGGCTTGTTTCCAGAAGAGACGATCAGCTTTTTGTCCACTACGTCTCCGTTTCTTACTATCCTCATCATATACGTGGCCTTTAGTGAGCTTTTTAACACAACGATCTCCGGTGGCACCCGCCAGTGACTTTTGATGATCTCTTTTATTCTGGCTTCATAAAAGGCCACATTGTTACCTGAGACCCTGGCGTCTCTATCCCGGGCGGGATGCCTGATAATGCCTGGGGACTCCCCGTATTCAGTGTCAGGCTCTTTCTTTGCAGGTGGCGCTATCTCCTTGGGGGACAGATTCGGGGCCTTTTCTTTTAGTGCAAGTTCTTTTCCCACCCCTTTTAGCCCTGTTGCTCTTTTAGGCCTGGCACGATAAACCCTTTTGGGGCTTGCTCTTAGTTTCCCCGTTTTTGGGATATCCTTCTCTGATACAATAGAGACCTCGTAGACACCCCCTGCCGAGGGCAGGGCTTTGCCGGAGATCGTTATATCCACCAGGGCAAGAAAAAGTATAAGGTGTAAGACCAGAGATATCACTACAAATTTAGAAAAACCGGTCATTTCTTTTGTTTTGGTGGCGGGGGTTTGGTGACCAAACCCAATTTGGGAAGCCCTGCATTTTTTATAGCGCCAATTATTTTTGCTACATAACCATACTCTACTTTTTTGTCTGCTTGCAGATAGACATAGTCGATCTTTCTCTGCTCTTTTATCTGTCTAAGGATTAAAGAAAGTCTTGATTCATCTATTGGGGTCCCATTTATCTCAACAGACCCTTTTTTATTGATCGATATGATTATGTCCTCTGACTTCGAGGGCAATGCCTTAGCCTCCACCTCTGGCAGATCAACCCTTAGGCCTTCTTTCATCATGGGCGCTGCAACCATGAATATGATCAGTAACACCAGGATTACATCCACTAGCGGGGTTACATTTATCCCCGAGACGAGACGGGATCTCCTACTTGCCGGCATGGATCACCTCTCTCCTTAACCAGTTCATAAAGTCTAGCTGAAATGCATCCATCTGGGTGGCTATATGTTCCATAACCCCATTAAAATAATTATAAAACAATACAGCCGGAATAGCCACAAACAGGCCTGCAGCAGTAGCTATCAATGCCTCAGATATGCCTGGCGCTACAGTGGCCAGGTTTGCAGAGCCCATGATGCCGATCTCTCTAAAAGAATCCATGATTCCCCAGACTGTGCCGAATAATCCAATAAAAGGGCTTGCATTGCTTATACTGGCTAGAAAACCCAATCCAGTAGAAAGTTCCGACTCTTGCTGGATCCTTGAATAAGTGATTTTGTTCTCCACATTATTTAGAATACTCAAAGGAACATTGCTTCCTTTATCAGTAATCCGAGTAAGTTCTTCATGGGCGCCCTTAAAAAGGGTTGTTACAGGAGAGTCCCCCAGCGTATTTGTCTTGTTTACCATCTCAGATAGAGAACTTCCCTTTGCAAGGACGGTCAATAGACTCTGGTTCTTTTGCCGTGCCCTGGATAGCAGTATCCATTTGTAGACAATTATGGCCCATGATATTACGGAGAAGATGAAAAGGACAAGCAATACAAGTTTCACTACAGGATTTGCATCTATTATCATGGCTCCAATATTTCCCCTAAACTGAGAGGATGCAGCATATGCGCTCGATATAAAAAAGGGCATCTATACCTCCTTTGTTGCTTTTTAGTAGTATATATAAATCAAAATGCATTTGTCTATTGCGAAGTTGTCATTCCTTTGGCAGGCTAACCTTAAATGTGGTGCCCCCTGTAGTTGTGTTAAAGGATATATTACCTCCATGCATCTTTACAATCCTATAAGAGATGGATAGTCCGAGCCCAACGCCTTTTGCCTTTGTGGTAAAAAAGGGTTCGAATATGCGATTCATTATATTTTTAGATAAACCTTTTCCTGTATCACTCACCGTGATGTTTATAGATTCTCTCTTGTTTATTAACTGAACCTCCATCTTCCCCTTTTTTTCCATGGCCTGTATGGCATTTATAAATATGTTGATGAGTACCTGTTGGATCATATCAGGATCAACATTGAACTCAACCTTATGGGGGGGGTAGAATTCAATGATTTGAATATGATTTTGCCTTGCCTTCTCCCTTACCATGTATATGGAATCTTCTATGATCTTTTGTGCATCACATTTCCTGATTTTTAAGGCCCTTGGACTTGCAAAGTCAAAAAAATTCAGGAGTAACTGATTAAGCCTGTCTATCTCCGATATGATTCTCGATACATAGGGCTTTCTGTAGTCATTTTTTTCTATCTCCTCATTAAGCGCCTGCGCCGTGGTCTTTATGCCTGCGAGGGGATTGCGTATTTCATGAGCAATGCCGGAAGTAAGCTCCCCTAAGGATGCGAGCCTATCCATCTTCAACATTTCATTCTGTAAGTGATGGATCTCCGCAATATCTGTTATTATAATAGCCTTTTTCCCGGAAGCCAGATTAAGTGTGGATAGCCTTACAGGGATCTTTTTGTTATCCCCCGTCTTTATTATAGTCTCTATCTTGCCTGCTAAGTTTGTAATAAGATTTGTTATATCCATTTCCTCGAGACCCTTCATGTTTGTCCTTAGGCAATCAAGGGCATAAGCGTTTGCATAGCTAACATTTCCGTCGTTATAAGCGAGGATCACCCCTACAGGAAGGGCATCTATTAACTGAATTAAGGAAGCAGTATTCATACTAACCATCCTAACTCGATATCAATAAAGATTCTACAGGTTAAGCAGTACATTTTTTGACACTTTTTGCCAACAACTTTTTCTTAATATAACATATTACGTTATAAGAATAAAACAGTTTAAAATTATGTTTAAGTTTGTGTTGACTTTGCCCGATATGTGCTATATATGTTAAAAAGTGCCATTTGGTGCCATTTATTTCGGGAAGGTGGAGGAAGTGTTTAAAGGGCATTATGTAAATTCTATGAATAATAAAGGCAGGTTGAGTATCCCATCCAAGTTCAGGGAGGTTCTGGATAGATGGGGAGCTGATCGACTTATTATTACAAAGGGTCTGGATCGTTGTCTGGTCGCATTTGCCCCGGATGAATGGGGAAAGATGGAAGAAAAGGCAAGGCGTCTATCAATGGTGAGAAAGGCAGACATTATATTTAGAAGACATGTGGTAGGTTCTGCAGAGGAATGCCAGATAGATGCCCAAGGTAGAATCCTGATACCCGGGGCGCTGCGTGAGTATGCAGAACTGAATCGAAGATGCCTTTTTGTGGGAATCGCTGAGCGTTTTGAAATATGGGATCAGAACACCTATGATGAATTTATGGAATTAGCGCTCAGAGAGGCAGAGGACTTAAGGAGAGAACTTGCAGAGCTAGGTTTATAGGTTATGGGGTTATGCCATGTGCCAGTGCTTCTTAAGGAGGTTATTGAGGTGATTGCACCGAAAGATGGCGGGAGATATTTTGATGGGACCTTGGGGGCGGGGGGACATGCTAAGGCCATATTGGACAAAAGCGCACCAAGAGGGGAGCTTGCAGGTACTGATTTAGATCAGCACGTAATTACAGGGCTTTCAAAAAGATTCTCTTGCTATGGAGAAAGGGCGCGTCTGTTTAATAAGAACTACACAGAGATTGATCATATATGCGCTATACTGGGCTGGGAGAGCCTTGATGGTATTATATTAGATTTGGGGATGTCATCTTTTGCGCTTGAGGACCCTGAAAGGGGGTTCTCTTTTCTAAGACAAGGCCCTCTTGATATGAGATTCTCTCTGGATAATCCTTTAGATGCATATAAGGTGGTGAACGCCTATCCGAAAGATAAGCTTGCCCGGGTATTGAGTAATTATGGGCAGGAGAGATTTGCGTCTCGGATTGCGCATGCCATAATAAAGTCACGTCCGATAGAGACCACTATAAAGCTTGCTGATGTGGTAAGCTCTTCTATCCCGAGACGTTTTTGGCCTAAAAAGATACATCCTGCTACAAAGACATTCCAGGCCGTACGCATAGAAGTGAATAAGGAGATTTCCAATCTGGAGGAGTTTCTTCCAAAGGCTATAGATCTGCTTTCTCCTGAAGGGGTACTAGCAGTAATTTCATTTCATTCTTTAGAAGACAGGGTAGCGAAGCACTTTTTTATAGAAAGATCAAGACCACATAACCTGCCAAGGGGTCTGCCTGTCTTAGAGGATAATGAAAAGCCCGGATTTGCTAACATCTTTAAGAAATCCGTTACCCCGAGTTCCGATGAGATCTTATCCAATCCAAGGGCCAGGAGTGCGCGCCTACGTGCAGTAAGGAGGCTTATAAATTGAGCAGGTTGAAGCCAAGAGATTTTCTGAAGGCAGCCATATTTTTTATTTTATTGTTCATGGCATGGGGAACGATCCATGTCTGGAGTAGAACTATGGCAGTAGAACAGGGTTATTGCCTATCCCATCAACAGGCCCTCAAAGAACAATTTGTTACAGATAATAATGCCTTGCAGTTGGAGATATCTACATTAAAAAGTTCCAAGAGGTTGGAATCAATGGCAGATGGCATGGGGCTTCACACTCCATGCCCGGATCAGGTGATATACATATGGCAGGACGAGTAAAATTTATATTATCTTTATTCTTAATCTTATTAGGGGCGCTTGCCATTCGTGCATTTTGCCTGCAGGTGGTTATGAATGATGAAATCATTTCTCATGCATCTAACAGGTTTGATTGCACTGTAAAACTGAGTGCGCATCGTGGCGTTATCCTCGATCGTAGAGGAGAGTCTTTAGCCATAAGTATAGCTGTAGACTCTGTTGCAGCAAATCCTTACCTAATAAAAAATCCTTACTTCGAGGCCTCTAGAATCTCAAAGATTCTGGGCGTGGATAAGAAATTACTGGTAGCTCGACTTAAATCCAAAAAATACTTTGTATGGCTCAAACGTTATGTCACCCCAAGTGAGACGGCTGCACTTAAGGACCTGCATATAAAAGGTATAGGATTCTATAAAGAGTCAAAGAGGTTTTATCCTGAAGGCGCCTCTATGGCCAATGTGTTGGGTATAGTTGGTATGGACGGATATGGTCTTGAGGGTCTGGAACTTTTTTACAATAACATCTTAAGAGGCGCCTCTAAGCAGATAGTGGCTCAAAGAGATGGGCTTGGAAGGATAATTTACGCTCGGGGTTTATCGCAAGATTTCCCAAGGGATGGATTTGACCTGCATTTGACTATAGATCGCCGTGTGCAATATATAGCCTCTACAGTATTAAGGAATGCCATTCAAAGGGATAATGCCCGCTCTGGTTTTGTAATAGTAACAAACCCCAGCACTGGCGATATATATGCCATGGCCTCTTGCCCCAGCTTTGATCCCAATAGAAGGTCATACAGAGATCTTATTGGACATAAAAATAGAATAGTCGTTGATGCCTTTGAACCCGGCTCTATCATAAAGCCTTTTATTGTAAGCTGGGGTCTGGATCATAGTATCTTTGAACCGTCAGATATTAGGTTTTGTGAAAACGGTAAGCTTTCCTTTCACCATATAACGATACATGACCATGAAAAATACGGATGGCTCTCTGTTAAGGATATTGTAAGATACAGCAGCAATATCGGGATGGTAAAGCTAGGGACAAGTATCGGTGCGCATGATCTTTATAAATGCATAAAGGCCTTTAACCTCGGGGCTACAACAGGTATAGATTTTCCAGGGGAGGCTCGTGGGATTGTCCGTGAACCTGGGAGATGGACAGATATAGATATGGCAAATATCGCTTTTGGCCAGGGGGTTGCCTTTACGGGTATTCAGTTGATTACTGCATTTAATGCCATGGTAAACGGAGGGGTTATTGTGAAGCCCCACCTGCTAGACGCCATTACAGATACTAAAGGCCATATCATACATAAATACAAGCCCTCGATTATCAGAAGGGTTATATCTCCTAAGACCTCAGAGGAGATTATAAATATAATGAGGTCTGTTGTCGAAGACGGAGGGACAGGTGAGGCTGCAAAGATGAATGGATATCATGTCTTTGGTAAAACAGGCACAGCACAGAAGATTGACCCCATAACAGGGACATATTCTCACAGTGCCTATCTTACCACATTTTTTGGTGGGCTGTTGGATGGAAATGCCAAGCCTATTATTACTATGCTTGTGTGTATAGATGAACCACATCCTTACTATTATGCAAGTCAGATCACATGTCCTGTGTTCAAAGAGATTGCAGGTAAGTGCGTCAATGTAATGAATGTAAGCCCCACAATAAAGATAGCCCGGAAGGAATAGGTGAGATGGTATCTGATTTAAAGGCCATATTGCCCGGGTGCATAATTAAGGGCGGCAATACAAGAGTAGGCGATATAAAGATTGATTCAAGAAATATAAAAAAGGGAGACACCTTTATTGCCTTAAGGGGTTCAACTACGGATGGTCATAGATTTATATCAGATGCCATTAAAAGAGGTGCCGGCGTCATAATATGTGAAAAGGGGCCATTACCTGATGGCATCGATGTAACATACATTGAGGTGGCAGATACCAGGAAGGCCTTAGAAATACTGCTGCCTTTGAGGTATCCCAAGGCAAAGGACGTCACACTTGTGGGCATAACCGGTACGAATGGTAAGACTACCACTGCTTATCTTCTAGAGGCGATATTAAGTGCATCCGGAAAGGCCCCTGGTGTTATTGGGACAATAGAGACGAGATACAAAGATATTTCTATATCATCTGTAATTACAACACCTTCCCCTACGGAATTATTTGAGACACTCTCCGCTATGAGAAAATCAGGGGTTGACACCTGTATTATGGAGGTTTCGTCCCATGGGCTTCATCAGGATAGGATAGGTGCGCTAAGGTTTGACTATGCGATCTTTACAAATTTGAGCCAGGATCATCTGGACTATCACAGGGATATGGATGCCTATTTTGCAGCCAAGAGAAGGCTTTTTTCTAAGTACCTGGATGGTAAGGCCATAATCAATATAGATGATCCATATGGAGAACATCTTGCGCGAGAGGTTTCCACCCCCATAACCTTTGGGACAAAAGACAGCGCTATGGTGAGGTCTTCTTCTATAGAGGTGAGTTTTCATGGCCTATCCCTTGTGCTTGAAACCCCAATGGGGGCACTGGATATAAAAAGCCATCTTTTAGGCGATGTGCAGGTGTATAATATTATGGCTTCAGTCAGTGCGGCAATAGCGTTGAATCTCCCTAAGGATGCGATTGTCCGCGGGATATGCTCTTTAAAAAAGGTACCTGGTCGTATGGAAGTTGTAGAAAACCCGTATGATATTACAGTACTGGTTGACTTTGCCCACACCCCCCAGGCATTAGCTAAGGCGATAGGGTCTGTAAGGGCATTCACTAAGGGAAGAGTAGTAACAGTGTTTGGATGTGGTGGGGACAGGGATAGGGGGAAAAGGTCTCAGATGGGTCGTGTTGTCTCCCTATTGTCAGATTTGAGTATAATAACCTCAGATAATCCAAGGACAGAAGACCCGGATGCGATTATAAAGGATATACTCTCCGGTATAAAAGGGCTCTCCAACGTAGAAGTGGAACCAGATAGACGCAAGGCAATCATGCTGGGGCTGAAATCTGTCTCAGTGGGAGACTGTCTGCTTATAGCAGGAAAGGGCCATGAACAATACCAGATAGTAGGAAGGGAGAAATCCCCGTTTGATGATAAAGAGGTTGCCCTTTCATATATTAAGGAGGTCTTCGGGCCATGATGGGGGGCTTAAAGGTAAAAGATATAGTAGAAGTCACAAATGGGCGCCTTATTGTAGGAGAACCTGATACAATATTTACAGGAATTTCAACGGATTCGAGACATATATCAAAGGGAGATCTGTTTATCGCATTAAGGGGGTCCGCCATAGGCGGATATGATGGACATGCGTTTGTAGAAGATGCCATTTCAAAGGGGGCAAAGGGTGCCCTTGTCATGAAAGAAGGATTAAAGCGGCCATCTTCATGCCACTTACAGCTTATTGCCGTTAAGGACACCCTTGTTGCATTAGGTGATATAGCCGCATATACAAGGAAGCGCTACGAGATTCCGGTGGTAGGCATTACCGGCTCTACAGGGAAGACTACGGTAAAGGAGCTATGTGCATCCATTCTGTCCGCGCAAGGGACGTGTCTCAAGACAGAAAGGAATTACAATAATCTTATAGGGGTTCCGCTTACGCTCGTTAAGTTGAATAGCATTCATCAGTTTGCTGTAGTTGAGATGGGCACAAACTCTCCGGGAGAGATAGATAGATTATCTTCGATTGTGCGTCCAACTGTTTCAGTGATGACAAATATAAATCCGGCTCATCTGAATGGTCTTTTAAATATCCCTGGGATAATCAGGGAGAAACAGGCAATATTCGCAAACACTCTGGCAGGTGGTGCTGCCATAATAAATCCTCATCTCGAGCATATGGATCAGGTGGAGATACCTAGTTGGTTGGATATTATTACATTCTCTACATCCGGCAAGGCGGATGTAACAGTTCGTGAGGTTATAAACCAGGGCCTTGATGGTACAGAGCTCTCTATTGACCTTGCAGGAAAGATTATGAGGACAAAGGTTAGTTTGCCTGGTCACCATAATATATTAAATGCCTTGGCAGCCTGTGCGTGTGCCGTAGCCCTTAATATTCCCCCAGAGGCAATAGCTTATGGGATAAGGGAGGCCAGGTTCCCTGGTATGCGCCTGGAGATAACAGTCTCAGATAGTATAACTATTGTGGACGATACCTATAATGCAAACCCTGCATCGATGAAGGCAGCCCTCGATATTCTGGGGAATGCGCCACATACAAATAAAGTTGCAATCTTGGGAGACATGCTGGAATTGGGGAAAGATGCAAGGTACTGGCATGAACAACTAGGCAAATGGGTTGCCCTATCTAAGATCAACAAGGTTTTTATTACAGGCACCTTTGCTCATGTGGTTTCAGGTGCGGCCATTAAAGAGGGGATGGATGCATCTGCTGTCTGTCTGGTAGAAGATGTTGCAGATCTCAAAGCCATGATTTCTGATATGATAGGAAAAGAAACCATCGTACTTGTTAAGGCTTCCAGGGCGCTACAATTAGATAAGGTAGCAACCTATCTAAAGGCGGGGGCATAATGCTCTATCATGTTCTCTATCCATTACATACATATGATGTCGTATTTAATGTATTTAAATATATTACCTTCAGGAGTATATGCGCCACTATTACCGCCCTTATTATATGTCTTATCTTGGGTCCATGGTTTATAAGAAGGCTCTCTGATTTGAGCCTTAGGGAACGTATCAATGGGGATATGCCGAAAAGACATATAGAGAAATCAGGTACCCCCACCATGGGTGGCGTCCTGATAATACTTGCTGTAGTAATTTGTGCCTTGCTCTGGGCGGATCTGACAAATATATATATATGGCTTTGTATAGGGGTGTTGATCTCATATGGCTTTATTGGATTTGTTGATGACTATATAAAGGGAGCAAAAGGGAATATGAGAGGGCTGCCTGTCAGGCTCAGGCTCTTGATAGAGCTCTTAATAGCAGCTGGTGTGGGATATGTTCTTGTTGGGATATCAAATTTTGACACCTCGATTACAATACCATTTTTCAAGCAGGCACATCCCGATCTGGGCCCCTTCTATATCCCCTTTGTAATGTTGGTGATTGTGGGTAGTGCAAATGCTGTAAACCTTACTGATGGCCTGGATGGGCTTGCTATAGGTCCGTGTACCATAGCGGCTGCTACATATCTTGTATTTGCTTATGTGACAGGGAACTTTAAGGCAGCGACCTATCTTCAATTTCCATTTATCTATGGTGTGGGAGAGGTAAGCATATTCCTTGGTGCTATAATAGGGGCGGGGCTTGGCTTTCTTTGGTACAACACGTATCCTGCTCAGGTCTTCATGGGAGACGTCGGTGCTCTTCCCCTTGGCGGTATCCTTGGCACGGTTGCAGTAATGACAAAGCAAGAGATATTACTCGTGTTGGTAGGTGGAATATTTGTAATTGAGGCCTTATCCGTAATTCTTCAGGTGGGGGTTTTTAAGTTCACAAATGGCAGGCGTATGTTCAGAATGGCCCCGCTCCACCATCACTTCGAGTTGAAAAAGTGGCCGGAGCCTACAATCATAGTACGGTTCTGGATCATATCCATATTTCTTGCAATGGTGGCTATGAGCACGCTAAAATTGAGGTGATTAACTATGGGGGGGATTAAGGAGTTTATAGATTATTTGCAGTTAATATTAGGGTTTTATGAAGAGAATAGCGGTCCGGCTATGGTAGAGCTTCTTGAACAATTAAGAAGCGGTCTTGAGGAGATTAAGTCTTGCGCATAGTGGTGTGGGGTACAGGCCTCACAGGTATTGCAACTTATCGTGAGATGATAAAAAAAGGCCATGAAGTGAGACTTGTGGATGAAGATATACCAGTCCCTCAAAGCAAGGAGGCAGATATCCCGGTAAAGATGGTTGAGGCTGAAGATATGAAGTGGGCGGATATGGTAATTCCGAGCCCTGGTATACCAAGAGGTCATCCAATCTTTAAGTATGCACGCAAAGTGAGTTCTGAAATTGAGGTTGCATCCCAGTTACTGACTGGCAAACTCATAGCAGTCACAGGTACAAATGGCAAGACAACCACAGTAACTCTTATATACAAAATACTTGATGCTGCGGGTTTTGATGTAGCTCAAGGCGGCAATATATCTCCACCATTGATTGCGCTAGTGGAGAGAGACCCTTTGGTAGTAGTAGCGGAGGTGAGTTCCTTTCAGTTGGAGTGGATAGAGAAGTTCAATCCCGATATAGCAGTATGTATGAATATCACCCCTGACCATCTGGATCGATATATAGACATGGAGGAATATGTAGCTCAAAAACTAAGGATATTTGAGAATCAGGAATCAGATGGGTTTGCAATAATAAATGATAGCGACACATATTTGGCAGGTATCAGAACAAAAGCTAAGCTCGCAGGATTTGCGCCAAACAAAGGTAAAAGGAGATACGGGGCCTATATTAAAGATGGCAGAATCCGGTTTTATGGAGAGATAGAGGGGCCAGGGCCTTTAGTTGAGTATGCCTTGCCGCTGGGAAATGGTGTTATAGAGGATATGATGGGATCAGCGTTGGTTACCAGACTTATGGGCGTGGATATACCCGTAATGGAGGATGTATTTAAGAAATTCAAGGGCATTCCTCATAGGATGACTCTTGTGACAGAGATAGGAGGGATCAGGTTTATTGATGATTCCAAGGCCACCAATGTAGGGGCAGTAGAAAAGGCATTATCAGGGATTCCTGGACGTGTAATCCTTATCCTTGGAGGGAAGGACAAAGGTGGTGACTTTTCAGCGGTGGTATCTCAATATAAGACAAAGATAAAGAAGGCTATCCTTATAGGGCAGGCATCTAAGAGGATAGAAAGAGAGATCTCTTGTTTTGTAGATGTGGAATACGCCCCAAATATGCAGCAGGCAGTGCGCCTCGCGTATTTGGATGCATTGCCTGGCGAGATTGTGCTTTTAAGTCCGGGCTGTGCAAGTTTTGATATGTTTGAGAGTTACGCTCAAAGGGGAGAGGTTTTCATAAGATGCGTAAAAGACCTGATAGTAAACAAGAATTAGACTTTGACATGATCTTCTTGATAGCGAGTCTAATGCTTTTGAGCTTGGGTGTGGTAATGGTGTATTCCTCAAGTTTCTTTGTGTCTAAAGAGAATTACGGCAGCGGTTTCTTCATTATAGGGAAACACATTCTCCATCTATGTATAGGGGTAGGTATAATGTTTTTCTTGATGAGATTGGATTACAGGAAATTCCAATCCAAGATTTTAGGCCTCTTTGCCCTTGGCGCAGGCATTATAGCCCTGTGCTTATGTTTTATACCCGGGATTGGTTTGTCAGGTGGCCATGCGAGGAGATGGATCAATATATTTGGTTTTACTGTTCAGTCCTCGGAGATAGCAAAGATCTCCCTTATCTTTTTTATTGCACAGTTTTTATCAAGGAAATCAAAATCTATTGGTAACTTTTCAAAAGGGGTGCTCCCTATACTTTGCATAATATTACTCGTGGTATCCTTGATATTTATAGAGCCGGATTTTGGTACTGCCGCAATAGTAGTCATATGGGTGATGATGGTATTTTTTGTGGCAGGTATGAGGTGGAAGCATTTAAGCCTTATGGTGCTGGCTGGTGTGCCTGTTGGATTTTTATTGTTGCTCAGTGCACCTTACAGAAGGAATAGGCTCATAGCCTTTGTCGACCCATGGGAACATATGCAGGATATAGGGTTTCAGATAATACAGTCAATGGTCGCTTTTGCCAAGGGAGGAATATTTGGTACAGGTCTTGGCGAAGGTACTCAAAAACTTTTCTTTTTACCCGCCCCTCATACAGACTTTATCCTCTCAGTAGTGGGAGAGGAACTTGGCCTTTTCGGGGTACTATTTGTAATTGTCTTATTTGGCATATGGATATGGAGGGCTTTTTCCATAGCGCTGGCCACAAATGATTCCTTTGGTTTTTATCTGGTCATTGCAGCTGGCAGTCTTATAGGTCTTCAGGTGGTTATTAATGCGGCTATGAGTATGTCATTAATGCCTACTATTGGACTGGGACTGCCGTTTATTAGTTATGGCGGGTCATCCATGATTACAACCATGATCGCTTCAGGTATTATTTTGTCAGTCTCTAAGAGGGCACGCCTATGAGGGTAATTATTACAGCAGGAGGCACAGGCGGTCATATTATACCAGCTATATCCATTGCAGATGCTATAATAAAAAAAACGCCTGATGCGGATATCCTGTTTGTAGGGACAGACAGGGGCATGGAGAAGGACAGAGCAGAAGGTAGCGGATATAAATTTATGGCTATTAAATCAACAGGGATAAAGGATAAAGATAAAAGACAGATTCTTTCTGCCCTTTCTCTCAATATAAGGGCCTTTTACAAGGCTATTAGGATCTTACGTGGATTCAGGCCTGATTGGGTTATAGGCACAGGAGGCTATGTAACAGGTATGGTTATATTGGCTGCTCGTTTAATAGGTGCAAGGTGTGCCATCCAGGAGCAAAATGTCCTGCCCGGGCTTACGAACAGGATCTTGGGTAAGATCTCCCACAAGATATTCTTGGCATTCCCGGATACAAAAGATGCCTTCCCTGTGAAAAGGACTATTGTAACGGGAAACCCTATAAGAGAAAGCATCTTAAATCTGGATGTCAAGTGGCAAGATAGGGATAGTATTTTAATCATGGGCGGAAGCCTTGGGGCTAGAAGTATAAATACCGCGGCAATCGAAGCAATAAAGGTCTGTAAGACAAAGTGTATGGAATTTGGTGTAGTTCACTTGAGTGGGGCATTAGACTTTATTTCAGTAAAGAAGGCATATGCAGATGCAGGTATGCAGAGCAAGGTATATGATTTTACAGATGACATGGCTTCTGTATACAAAAGGGCATGTCTCGCAGTATGCAGGGCAGGTGGCATTACGCTCTCTGAGCTGGCCAGTGTTAGATTGCCTGCTATAATAGTGCCATATCCCTATTCTGCAGATAACCATCAGTGGGAAAATGCATCCTATGTTGCATCACATGGTGGAGGCTGGGTCATCGAAGACGGTGAACTTTCTCCAGGGAGGCTTGCTTGTGAGATAGAAAAGAGGCTAAGTGACAAAGAGGGCTTAAAAAAGGCATCCATGTGTATGGGGAGGCTATGTTTGGGAAATGCAGCAAGCAGGATAGTCGGGGAGATACTGGATGTTTAAAGGTATAAACAGGATTCACTTCGTAGGTATTGGCGGTATAGGGATGAGTGGTATAGCGGAACTCTTGCTGAATTTAGGGTTTGAGGTCTCAGGCTCGGATATAGCAAGTTCGGAGACCATTACAAGATTAAAAAGGCTTGGCGCAAGGATTCATATAGGCCACAGGCCTGAGAATGTGGGCTTCTCTCAGGTGGTGGTTTATTCTTCAGCAGTAGGGCTTGATAATCCCGAGTGTTTGAAGGCAAGAGCACTCAGCCTCCCGGTGATCCCAAGGGCGGAAATGCTGGCGGAACTCATGAGGATGAAATATTCCATAGCCATAGCAGGGACACATGGCAAAACCACCACTACATCCATGCTCGCAACGGTACTTGCAAAGGCAGGCCTTGATCCCACTGCGATTATAGGAGGTAAGCTGGATATATTCGGGTCTAATGCCAGGTTGGGAGATGGGGAACTGCTTGTAGCAGAGGCTGATGAGAGTGATAAATCATTTTTAAAGTTGGCTCCAATTGTGGCTGCGGTTACCAGTATTGAGATGGAACACATGGATTACTACCGTGATCTTGATGATATAAAGGATACATATGTGGAGTTCTTAAATAAGGTACCTTTCTATGGCTTTAATATGGTTTGCTTAGATGATGAGAATATTCGCTCAATACTGCCAAGGCTGAAAAGGAAGGTTGTCACCTATGGTTCAGATTCCCGTGCCAAGTATAGATATGTTGCTCCTACATTTAAAGGGTGTATATCCACATTTAAGGCCTATAGTAACGGGGATCTTTTAGGAGAAGTAAAGATCAATGTACCAGGGGCTCATAATTGTCTCAATGCGCTTGCTGCCATTGGTATTGCGCTCGAGCTTGGTGTATCTTTTGATGTGATAAAAAAAGGGCTATCCTCTTTTGAAGGCGTGCAAAGGAGGTTTCATATAAGGGGTGAGGAAAAGGGCATAATGGTGGTGGATGACTATGGACATCATCCCACAGAGATAAAGAAGACTCTACAGGCCATAAGAGATGGGTTTCCCGATAAGAGAATAGTAGCTGTATTCCAACCACATCGGTATACCAGGACAAAGACATTGTTTAATGATTTTGTTTTATCATTTGATGATGCTCCAAGGGTTTATATAACAGAGATATATCCGGCCTCTGAAGACCCTATAGCAGATGTCTCTGGTCGTAAGGTATATGAAGGGATACATGCTCATGGGCATGAGCATGTATCTTACGTAAGGGACAAAAGCCAGATACCAGGTTTATTGATGAAGGACATAAAAAGGCAGGATATGGTTATATTTCTTGGTGCGGGTGATATATGGCGCCAAGGAGTAAGATTGCTGGAGTTGCTCAAATGAGAGAGCTTAATGACGTAAGTGCAAGTAGTATTACCTCTATGCACTGTGGTGGGAAGATAGAGTATCTTTTCGAAGCAGATTCTACAAAGGAGTTGCTTTCTCTGTTATCTACCCATGAAGAATTTTTCGTGATGGGAGGCGGGACCAATACCATATTTGAAGATGGCGAGATCAACATCCCTGTAATAAGGTTAGGGGATAAATTTAATTTTATAAGAAAAGATGGGGATAGTATATATGTTGGTTCGGCAACACCTTTATCAGGGCTCCTTGATTTTTGTGTCAGGGGCGGGCTTCCCGGCCTGGAGTTTGTAGCTGGTATTCCGGGTAAGACAGGTGGTGCATTATATATGAATGCCGGGACTAAAGATAAGGCAATTATGGAAAGGGTGGCCTCTATAGAAATTGTGGACAAAGAAGGGATTCATACAATAGGAAAGGAATATCTGAATTATGGCTATCGATGCGGTGGTATTCCGACTAAGGCCGTTATTATTGGAGCGCATTTTTTCTTAAATCAAGCAAGTCCTAATATTGTTAAGAAGAACATTGAACTTGTTTTAGGCAATAGAAGAAATCAACCAAAGGGATATAGTAGCGGCTCTATATTTATGAACACGGAAGAGATGTCTGCCGGATACCTCATAGATCAGGCAGGGCTAAAAGGTTTCAGGGTAGGGGGTGCGGTTGTTTCTGATCGCCATGCAAATTTTATCATGAATCAAGGCAGTGCTACTACATCTGACATCAAGGCATTGATAAAGGTCATCAAAGAACGTGTAAGGGATAAGTTTGGGATAGAGCTTCAAGAGGAGGTAGCTATAATTGGTTAAGGATTACAAGCCAAGGGTCAAAGTTCGATCTTCAAAGAAAAGAAGATCCCATATTAATAATGTATTAAGGTTTTCCATCTGGGTTACCTTATGTGCCTCTATCACCATGATGGTTTTATGTGCGGTAATATACGTCTCTACTGCCGAGGTTTTTCATGTAAATTTCATACACATTAAGAAGACACCTCATCTTACAGAAGATGAGGTGTTATCGATGCTTGGCCTGGATCAGGGAGATAATATATTCTCCTGGGATATGACTCTTGCAAGACAGAGACTAGAAGCGCATCCATGGGCAAAGGCCGTGAAGATAAAAAGGAGATTTATCCCTGCATCTGTTAGTGTGGAGATAGAAGAATATGTCCCTGTTGCCTGTGTGATAATTGGAGATAAGAGATATCTGATATCCAAAGAGGGGAAGATATTTGTATCCGCGCCTAGGGATTTCTCTGGGTTGGTAATAAGGGGAGGGGAGTGTGTGGCCTTTGATACAGACCAGGGAAGAGCGCTGCTTAAGGAGGGGATAAAGGCAGTTCGCTATCTTGAGCATAGGGGCGTTTTAGTAAAGGATATGAATTTTGGCAGGGGAGAAAGGATAGAGATCGGATTATCTAGTGGGGTTTGTATGGGATTTTGGGGTGACGTAGATATATCAAGGATAGACAGAGCGCTTGTTGTAATGAGAAAAATTTCACTTGGGCACAGGACACTCATAGACCTAAGTTTTGATGATAAGGTTATATTGAGATTTACAGGCAAGGGGGCTTAAGTTAACTATGGCAACAAGAGATAGGATTATAGTTGGTCTTGATATAGGTACCAGCAAGATCTGTTGTCTGATTACAGAGGTAAGTGATAGCGATGAACTGGAGATTATAGGATTTGGTTTATCTGAATCAAAAGGGCTCAGGCGAGGATTAGTAGTGAACATGGAGCAAACCGTTAATGCTATAAAACATAGTGTAGAAGATGCAGAACGCATGGCTGGTATCAGGATTGATGATATATACACAGGGATAGCCGGTGGCCAGATTCAGGGGGTAAGTACTAATGGTGTCATTGCTATAAAGGGTGATGAGATAATCTCAAGTGATAAAAGGCGCGTAATAGAACAGGCAAAAGACTTTGTAAAACCTGCCGGCATGGAAATCATCCATGTGCTGCCTCAAGAGTTTGCTGTTGATGATATAACCGGTATCGAAGATCCTGTTGGTATGGCCGGGTCCAGGTTAGAGGTCATGGTACACATAGTTACCAGTTCAGTGGCGGCGGTAAGTAACATTACCAAGTGTGCGCAGAAGGCTGGTCTTGGTGTCTCTGATATAGTATTGCAGCAGTTAGCATCCTCATCAGCAATTCTTACCCCGGACGAAAAAAAGTTGGGAGTCATACTCATAGATATCGGGGGTGGCACTACGGATATAGCTATATTCGACAGGGGATCGATCAGACATACCGCAGTACTTGCCTTAGGAGGAGATCATGTAACGAATGATATAGCAGTAGGGTTGCGCACACCGATAGCAGAGGCAGAGAGATTAAAGATAAAATATGGGCATGCAATTGCTGCTCAGGTGTCTGATGATGAACAGATAGAGGTGCCTTCTATTGGTGGGGATAGTGTTAATATTGTTTCCAGGAGGGTTTTGGCAGAGATCATAGAGTCCAGGGTAGAAGAATTGTTTAAGCTTGTCTATACAGAGATCAGGGGAACAGGGCTTGCAGATCAAGCTTCTGCCGGGCTTGTTCTTACAGGGGGGGCCTCTTCCTTAGAGGGAGTGGCGGATTTGGCAGAGGGCATCCTGCATATGCCGGTCAGGGTAGGATTGCCAAGGGGGGTAAAGGGGTTGGTGGAATTAGTGAAGGATCCTGCCTACGCTACAGTAGTTGGACTATGCCTATATGGGGCAGGCAAGTCTCCATACACCCATAAATCAAAGGGGCCTTCTTTTTTCGAGAGGATCCTGCAATGGATCAAAGAGGCCTTTTAAGAAAGGGAGGGTATACATGTTTGAATTAAAAGAACCAGATCAGGTCGGTGCAAGGATTAAGGTGATAGGGGTAGGTGGATGTGGTTGTAATGCGGTCAACAATATGATCAGCTCTCACATTGGGGGTGTGGATTTTCTGGTATCTAATACAGATATGCAGGCATTAAAGGCATCTATGTCCTCGATTCGTGTCCAGTTGGGAGCTAACCTTACCAAAGGCCTTGGGGCAGGTGGTAATCCTGAAACAGGTCGCAGTGCTGCCGAAGAAAGTGAAGAGGAGATCAGGGCATCATTGGAGGGTGCGGACATGGTCTTTGTTACTGCCGGGCTTGGGGGAGGAACAGGCACTGGAGCATCACCCATAATAGCCCGTATAGCTCGTGACCTAGGTGCTCTCACAGTGGCTGTAGCAACAAAGCCTTTCCCATTTGAGGGTAAAAGGAAGATGAAGCAAGCCCAGGGGGGTGAGAAGGAATTGTCAGAAAATGTAGATGCCTTAATTGTAATACCCAACAATCGCTTATTAAGCATTGGAGGTAAGAGTCTGCCTATGTTAGATGCCTTTAGAAAGGCGGATGAAATCTTACTTAATGCAGTAAAAGGAATATCTGATCTAGTCAATAATACAGGACTGATAAATGTAGATTTTAATGATGTAAAGGCCGTGATGTGTGAAAGAGGAAAGGCCTTAATGGGCATAGGGGTAGGTGTAGGCGAAAATATGGCCGAAGAGGCCGCCCAGGGGGCTATTTCCAGCCCGCTGTTAGAAGATATGGACATAAACGGAGCAAAGGGGCTGCTTATAAATATTACAGCAGGTACCGGCGTTACAATGGATGAGATAAAGGAAGCATCTTCCTTGATTCAAAGCGCTGCACATGAGGATGCAAATATAATATGGGGAATGGTTATAGATGAGGGCATAAAGGATGAGTTGGCGATCACAGTGATTGCAACGGGCTTTGGTTCCAAACCTGTAGTTCTTTCTCGGCCAGAGTCGGCTTATGCTACAGCTACAGATATGCATGACGCTACCATGATAAATTATGACAAACCAGCATTTATAAGGAAGCAAGAGGAGAAAAAAGAAAAAGAGGTAATAAAGATGGGAAGGGTAGTGGATGATAGCATATTGGATGAGGAAGAATATAATGTCCCTACATTCTTACGCAAAAAGGCGGATTAGGATATTAAATGCGACCTACGGTGGTAGATATAGATTTGTCTGCAATAAAACATAACATCGAGGAGATAAAAGGTCTGACCGGAGTCAGGTTCATGATGGTTATAAAGGCGGATGCATATGGCCATGGTGCTCGTGAAGTGGGTAAGTTTGTTGAAAAAAGACATCTGGCGGATATGTTTGGTGTGACGAGCATAGAGGAGGCTATTGAGCTTAGGGATGCAGGGATTGGGCTACCCATACTTGTTTTTGGTCTGGCAGACGGCTCCGGGGATGATATCGATGCCCTCTTTGAGTATAATCTTACACCTACCATAGTAGACACCTCCGGAATGGATGCATTTGTATCCGGCGCCCGAAGAAGGGAAAGGACAATTTATGTACACCTGAAGGTAGATACCGGCATGGGAAGGCTAGGGCTCCTAGCAAACGAGGCCTTGGAGGTTCTAAGGTATATTTCAGAGATAAAAGAGGTCCAAATTGGAGGTGTATATACCCATTTCCCTGTAGCAGATACAAAGGATAAAACCTTTACCATTCATCAAATAGAGGTATTTGGTCATATGATAAATGAAGCAAATAGGCTCGGTATGGATGTGGGTATAAGACACTGCGCAAATTCCGGGGCTATACTCAATGTATCCAAGTCGTATATGGACATGGTAAGGCCAGGACTGTTATGCTATGGGCTTTATCCGTCTCAAGATATATCAAAAAGACTGGATGTAATACCTGCCATGACACTAAAGACAAGCATTATGTTTATAAAGAGGGTAAAAAAGGGAACTGCACTATCTTATGGCCTTACATATAAGACAAAGAGTGATACATATATTGCCACCCTACCTGTAGGGTATGCAGATGGCTATTTCAGGGCTTTGTCCAATAAAGCCAGGGTAATTATACAAGGCAAAACCTATCCGGTTGTAGGCAGGGTGTGTATGGATCAGATCCTTATAGATCTGGGGGATGATCTGTATCCTGTAGGCCAGGAGGTTATACTCTTCGGAAAGGATATTATTACCGCCGAGACAGTTGCATCCTGGTGTGACACCATACCATATGAGATAACCTGTAATATGAGCCGGAGGGTAGTCCGTACCTATTCTAATGTCTACTAAAAGACGTTTCTAAAAGATCAGCTTTCAGCTATCAGCATTCAGCTATATAAGAAGTAAAACTTTGACTTTCTTGTAGATCATCAATATGTAAACAGGGATAATAGTATAGATTACATTATTACACATAGAGGAGTTTTATTATGAGTAAGAGACATCTGCTTGATCACTTTCTCAATCCAAAGAGTATTGCCTTGATCGGGACAGTAAAGGAAGGATGGTTTTTCGGCGGCGGGATTATAATCAAGGACCTGCTTGGCTTTCCTTATAAAGGGACTATCTATCCCGTTAATCCATCTTTGAAAGAGACCATGGGGATTAAGGTATTTCCAAATATTAAAGATGTGCCGGGATGCATCGAGCTTGCTGTTATCATGACATCTTACAAATATGTTCCCCAGGTGATGAGGGAATGTGGTGAGAAAGGGGTTAAAGCTGTTGTTGTGGTTTCAGATGGCTTTGGAGAGATAGGGTCTGAAGGAAGAAAACGGCAGGATGAGCTGGTTGAGATAGCCGGATCCTTCAAGATGCGCATTATAGGTCCTAATACCGTGGGTGTTGTCGATAATATCAAAGGGGTTAGCACAATACCGTATGAAAAGGGATATGACGCCATAAAAAAGGGACCTTTATCTATTATATCCCAGACAGGGATATATGGGCCTCAGGCGCTTCCTTTTGATGATTATACATTTGGGATAAACAAGATTTTTGATTTAGGGAATATGTGTGACGTAAATGAGACAGACTGCCTTGAATATCTTGAAGAAGATGAAGATACAAAGGTGATCTCCATGTACATTGAGAATATTAAAAAAGGGAGAGACTTTATAGATGTGGCAAAAAGGGTTTCTAAGAAAAAGCCGATTTTATGTCTTAAGTCAGGCAAATCAGCAGATGCTGCCAGGGCTGTGGCATCTCATACGGGCTCGATGGCTGGAGACGATATGATCTATGATGGGCTTTTCAAACAAACCGGGGTCGTAAGGGTAGACGAGTATGAAGATCTTTTGGATTGCGCCAAGGCATTCATATATCAGCCGCTTCCAAAGGGGAATCGTCTTGGCATTATCACGTTATCAGGTGCTAACAGTATTTTGACCATAGATGATGCTAAGAGACATGGACTTGTGCTTGCAGATATATCTGAGGAGAGTAAAAGGCAACTCAACCAAATCAATCCCTTGCTTGGTAGAAACCCTGTTGACCTTGGGCCGGCTACTGCTGCTTTTGGACTTGAAATATTTAACTTTTATACAAGGTGTATAGATGTCTTTATGCAGGATAATAATGTCGATACCATCTTTGTAGTCCTTTATGCGACTAATATCCTAAGGGCTGAATATTACGAGGATGTCTTTAAGGCCATTAGCAAAAAGAATACGAAACCTGTAGTGATATGGTCTTATGGTACAAAAGAAAGATATAACAGAGAATTGGCCTTGATTGCAGAAGGGTATAATGTCCCTTATTATAATACTTCTCCTAAGGCAATAAAGGCCTTGGGGTGTATGACTAAATATGCGAGGTGGATAGACTCCAGGGCATGAAGTAAAGGGGGTACGTTCCTTGAACGTCCTCCGCCTTTGGCAGAAGGGCAAAAGGCCCCTACAAGGCTTGTCAGTAGTCAGTAGTCTGTTGTAAAACCTCAGGACAGGATGATCACCTTCCAATATACCACAAACAACTGACCACGGACTACTGACAATTGAAACCGACCCCTGATCCCCGACCCTTCTTTTTCATAACATTTCCCATAAAACTATTTTTTATCTTTTGTTTTTTCGACTCTTGACTCACGACTCTCGACTATTCTCATTCACCCAAAGCCCAACACTTCTTTTACTATTCACTGTTCACTATTTACTTTTCATATAACATGCTTTATCTTCTCCCTATGGATTGGGACAGTATTATAGAGGCATATCCGGAAAGCAAGGAAGATATACTCAAGGCAAAGGGGATTAGGGAGAAGGCGGGGGAAATCCTAGAAGGGCTATCCATTCCGAAAATTGATATCTCAAGAGATAAAGATGCTGATGCAGGGATATTGGATAAGGATATGATACCTGTTGATACTATGGCCGGTATATGTAAGGAACTGTGGGAGGATATGTTTGGGGTTTTTCCAAAATGGGATATAGCAGATGCAATAAAAAAATTTATATCACAGCGACATGTTCCAGAGGTTAAGGGTCAGAATGATATTATAGTGTACATGGTGATAAATGCTGTGGTAAAGGGGTATATGGATATCTTTAGACAGCACAATAAGGATTTAGTTCCAAAGGAGTGGCGAGAAGGCATGTGTCCTTTTTGTTCCTCATATCCTAAGACAGCCTTTGACTCTGAAACGGGGAGAACTCTATCTTGTGCAATATGTGGATATAGCTGGTCTTTTCCCAGGATCAAGTGCCCCTTTTGCAACAATACAGATCATACTTCACTGGGTTATTTTGAGGCAGATGGCATTGATGGAGTCAGGGTATATTATTGCAGGATATGTAACCATTATATAAAGGTCACAGATTTAAGGGTAACAGATGCCAAGGACCCGGAGACTCAAGATATACTCACCCTTGAGATGGATGAACTTGCTATTAAAGAAGGTTTTAACCCAACTTCATGACTTCCCAAAAAATTTCTTTTAGAGTCAGCATGTTATGCTTTTCAAAAGTCGTATTTTGGCACTACAGATTCAATTTTCATAAGATTGTCTTTACTGTTTTTCCGGGTTGATAAGGCAGATTCAAAGCGTCATAGATTTTCTTATGAAATAATTCAGCCTGGGAAGATTTTCTTATGTGGATCATCTTGCCGGCTTTTCTTTTCATAGTAGTTGTTATTCTTACCTGGGTGGATAGCTGGTCACGAATAGTGGTCCAGCTAAGATGTATTGAATGCCTCCGTAGTTTGAATCGAATGGTGTGCAAGATGTGATAGGCAATGATGGTAATGAATATATGTCCATCCGCCCTTTTCTCTTTCTGATGATGGATTGGCCTAAATCCCAATTCAGACTTCATGCAGCGAAAGGCATCTTCTATGTCGGTAAGCATATTGTAGATATTCCATATCTGTTGTTCTTTCAGTTCCTTTCTATTGGTGCGCAAGAAAATCTCACAGATGAATACGATGAGCGTGGACGCTTAGAGGAAGCCCTGAGCCTTAACAAACCCCTTGCCACTGCATACTACATGAAAGAAGACCTCAGACAAATATGGAACCAAAAAA
>JAYEFR010000052.1:2931-20840 GCA_034716155.1 Thermodesulfobacteriota bacterium | reverse complement strand
AAAGAGGAGATCAAGATAATAATCCTCATTATCGACTATGATCCTTTTTTGGCGGGCGACAAACGAAAAACCGACTCCAAACTCCAGTATGAAGCTCTCCATTTCCCGGAGGATGGCCGTTTCAAGGTCTTTTTCACTGTAAGTATCTTTTAATCCAAGAAAGTCGAGGAAATAAGGATCGCGGAAAACGAGATCAGGCGTTAACCTGTCTTCCTCCCGCAGGGCGGCAAGATCTTTCTCGATTAGTTTTTCAGGCTTCTTTGATATGGCGGTGCGCTCATAAAGCATGCCATCAATTTTTTTTCGCAATGTTCGAACACTCCACCGCTCTACCCTGCACATCTCGGCGTAGAAATCACGTTGGAGGTCATCTTTGAGCGGGATAAGGGCGATAAAATGGGTCCAACTCAATTGTCGTATCAGTGATACGACAATTTCTTTATCTGGGAAGACTTCGGCAAACTGAATCATCCTGCGAAGATTTTTTTCATTAAGAACAAAAGGTGCTAGAACAAAAGGTGCCAGGTCTTGACATTTGACACAACTAGTATTCATTCCTCCAAACCACACGAAATCTGTTCTTAAAAGGGCCTCTTTGAGCCCTAAAAGCGCCTTTGGGGGCCCGAAATAGATACTCTAAGCAAAAGGGGAGGCAATCTCGGAATATGCCAAAGGCACAAGACAAAGGAACTCTTTATCCTCCACTTATTTCTGCAAGTACATGAGAGATAGGTGCTGCCGCCGCTACACCGGTATCCCGTATTACCCCAATATATGACATATGAAGATGTGACCCCGATATCCCCTTCTGAAAGGTTACACATGTTGAAGGAATTTAGTTGACATATATCTCAAGACGAGATATATATTTTTTATGCACATTATTACACGAAAGCGATTACTTGAATTTGCTAAAAAGCATCCGAACTGTTCCAGTGCTCTTGAATCGTGGTACAGAATTATGAAGCGGACAAACTATAACTCATTTAACGAATTGAGAATGACATTTCCGCGTGCCGACCAGGTGGGAAAGTTGACGGTTTTTAACATTGGCGGGAATAAGACCCGGTTGATTGTAGCGATCCATTACAACGCACATCGGGTCTATATCAGGCAAGTCCTCACACATAAGGAATATGACCGTGGGGTCTGGAAGGAGTAAGATTATGGTTACACAACTTAAAAAAATCACAAGGGTATGGCCAAAGATCAAAGACGTGTTTGTTGTGCCACACAGCGAACAAGAGTATAAAAAGCTGGTCGGTTTAGTTGACAATCTCGTTGATGAAATCGGTGAGAACGAGAGCCATCCACTGGCTTCTCTCCTTGAGACGCTGGGCAGTCTAGTGGAGACCTATGAGGCACAACATGTGCCGGAGATGGGAGGAGATCCCATTACAACACTAAAGATGCTCATGAAAGACCATGGGTTGAAACAATCCGACCTTAAGGAGATCAGTAGCCAAGGCGTGATCTCTGAGGTCCTCTCCGGCAAAAGGCCTCTCAATCTCCGCCATATAAAACGTCTGAGTGAGCGGTTTAATGTGTCTCCGTCAGTATTTATTGGTGAATCGTGAAACAGGAGCACTATTGTTTTGCCTGTTCAAAAGTTCTAAGATTAAACCTGATGTAGTCATAAAAAGTAACTGAGCATGTCATTTAACTTAACTATTAAGAATTATTTTCGGTTACAGTGCCGCGAAACGGCATAATCTAGCTTTTGAGGGGGGCGCCCATCTCTCGTACTCAACGTATATTATAGGTTTAACCCCACCCCTTACTACTTTAACATTTGTATGAACTCATCTATTGTTAAGTCGGCACCTTCTATTATTACATCTAGGGTTCCGGTATCAACCGACCTATGGTTAGGAACTACCACTTGGGCAAAAGGGTTATCACGCCTCATTACTACATGACTCCCCTTTTTTCTCTTAACATAAAATCCTGCTCTTTCAAGGGCCTTAATCACTTTTCTACCTGATAGGCCACGGGGGAGTTTTGTCATCGGGCAACAATCTCTAAATCCACGATATCCTTGCCTACCTCAGTGGGCACTGGAATACCGTCCTCGATCAAGGCCTCGATGTAGACTTCCATGGCCTCCTTTATATTTTTCATGGCCTCCTCTCTGGTTGCCCCTTGCGATACACAGCCCCGCAAAATTGGGCAGGCGATTACATACCCACTCTCTCTGCCTTTCTCAATTATTACGCTATATCTCATCTTATTTTCACCCCCATTATCTTTATTTTCTTTTTACCATACTTCTTTTTTAAGATCTACCAGGGCCGGCCCAAGCTAACCTATCCAAACCCCATGAAATCTGTTCTTAAAAAGGGCCTTATTGGGCTTTAATGCCGAGTTGCAATACTGGTAAGTAGTTGTGCAGAGATCTCTACAGGGTCCACCGCTCTCCTGCTCTAAAAAGGATTTTTAATGAGGAGGCCGTTGATTTTCTGTCCATCAGAAAGGTCTTCGGATAATAACGATCGCGCACCGCCCTTTATAGCGGCCTCAATGATCAAAGAATCCCAAAAGGAATATTTATATCTTGCTTGTATCTCTATCGCCTCCAGAATACATTCACCATCATTAATCACAACATCCCATTTCAATAAATCCATTATAACCTCTTTTGCCGGGCTTATGGCCAATGGCTTTGGTATCTTCTGTGTTATAGTGACAAAAAATTCCTGGAGCACCTGGGTGCTAAGAACCCCAAGACCCGAATCCCATAGATCAACAATGATCTTTCTGGCTATTTCGTGCTTTTCACCTGCACTTAAATCATAAGCGTAAATTATGATGTTTGTATCCAAAAAGATCTTACCTCCTGGCATGAAGTTCCTCCCTGGTAGTCGCTATCGAACCTTTTGTTCCCAGATCAAATCCTTTTTCAAGGAGTCTTAATTGTCTGTTTCTGGCCTTACTATAACCGGTAGCCTCTCTGACCTTCTCATCGAGCGATTCCCTCAAGAGTTTGCTCAATGATTTGTTGCTGTCTGCGGCAATTGCCTTGGCCTTCTTCAATAATGATTTAGGTAAAGATAATGTCACATTTTGCCTGTCCATGCCATCCTCCTTGAAACTGTCACGAAAATACGTGTATCACATTTTAATGTGAAAAACAAGAAACAAAAGAAACAAGACCTGACACATCCTTCTTCCTCCTTCTTTCCTGGATGGCTCCGCAGAAAATTGTCGCAATGTCATCATAACAGTCAAAATATCAAGAACCATCAAACAGGCTTAGTTGCTTGTCCTGCTCTTTTTTCTTCCTTTTCTTATCCTCGGCAATCTTTCGTTTGATTTCTGTACGTCGCGCCTTTTTCTCCGCTGCCTCCCGTTCTTTGAGGCGCTGCTGCTCAGCTATAAATCTTTCCATTTCCCTAGACTCTTCCTCGTCGGCTGATTCATAAACAACCTCAAAATCCGGCAACATACTTTTGGTAATTACTAAACCATTGGGAAGTTCAACCAGTGTCAGGGCATCTGAAATCTCAGGGCTGCAAAGACCTTCAGCGCCAATTCCAAGATTACAGGCTTTTTCAATCTGAGTTGCTTTGCTGCTAACAGTCGATTTCCTGGTCCCAAAAAAATCACAGACGGTGTCGGCTGAAAGAAACAAATCATTTTCCGAATCAAACAAGAAATTAAGACGAGCAATCACATAGATAATCGAGGCCGCCCATATTTCTTTCTTTCCGCTTGTAATTGAAATCTTTCGCTTCCGACTCAATGTGTCGCATAACCTCAGGACATAACTCTGCAGTTCCTCATTCAAATGCTCAATGCAAAAGGAAACCACCAGTTCCTTAATTTCTTTTAATCGCTCATCTTTTCTGGCCTTTTCCATTGTGGTTCTCCCTGTTACCTTTATTGATTATCTTTTCATTTTTTAGCCATAAGTCTTTGTAACCTTCTCGATTAGAATAATCAACCTCAGGGTTTGCCGGAGGTTGATGACTTTCAATCTGAACTGGGTTACTTACCTGTACTGCTCTGCTTTTTCTTCTGCTCCATGGATCACAGCACGTCACTAAAATTGCCACATTGTCTTTCAGCGGAGCATCTTATGTAACCGCTTCCTTTGGTGTTGCCAAAATCTCTTTCTGAATACATTTTTTCAAATCATCCACTGTAGTAAAATACAAGTACCCCTTTTGATTCACAATTTTCTCAATATTTTTTCCTTCATCTATACGAAGAGCAACGGGTTGGCTTAGGCCTAGTTGTAAACCTTCTGGCCAGGCCAAATCAAGCACGGCCAGAGGATTGCCAGTTTCATCGTCACATCCTTTCCATTTCGACCCGTTTCTGAGACAATATCTCAAATCAAGAAATTATTACACTACAAGGCATAACAAAATTGTTTTTTGAAAATACCGTTTTTTCATTCTGTGTCAAGATAATTTATTCAAGGCGATTGACCTCCTTTCTCAGCTGTCGCTGTTTTGTGCCGTGTTCATCCTACTGGGCACGAAGCTTTTATCAGAGGAATGATCCCTATTTTAAACAGTGGCATCTTCAGACAACCCATGACAGAACAACTAGCCGCTCATGCCACCCGATTTGTACAATTAGGGCTAACAGGATATGATGCCTGCTATGCAGCGCTCGCAAAAGAGGTAAAGGGTGTATGGCTGACATTTGATGAAGAGGCTCACAGGTGCCTGGCCGGCAAGCATACTTCCCATGTCTTGAGTGAGAGTTTGCCAAAGCCCTGGGCATAAATAAAAAAGGTTCATCCGGATTAAGCATACTTTTAGAGTTGAAAAAGTGGACACACATGACCTATCCGATTTTTGGAAAGAAAATCAGGAGGGGGTCGAAGCATGTCCACGAGTTTATTATACCATGCATTTGGGATGAAGGGTTATCAGTATGTACATACAAAATACAAAGCGGGCAAAGTGATATTTCGAGTGAAGCAGGACAGAGGGGACATGACGTGTCCATTATGCAAATCTCGTAATTTTAAGTTGAGAGGATCTTTTCTTCGAACGTATAGGAATGTACCGATAGGGAAGAAGCCTGTGGTGATTGAATTGCCGGTACAACGTATTGAATGTAACGATTGCGGGGGTGTCCGCCAGGTTACGGTACCCTTTGCAGAGGAGCGAAGGAGTTATACCCTGGCATTTGAACGATACGTTATCGAGCTTTCCAGGCATATGACCATGTTGGATGTTGCCAGGCATCTCTGTGTAAGCTGGGATCTGGTAAAGGACATCCGGAAACGCAGGCTCGAACGGCGATTCAAGCATGTTAGACTAAAAGACCTTCGATTGATAGCTATTGATGAGATCTCTATTGGGAAAAGACATAATTACCTTACCATAATTTTGGATCTGGAAACAGGAGCAGTGGTTTTTGTGGGCGATGGCAAGGGATCTGATGCCCTTGATCCTTTTTGAGAAAGCTCAAATACTCGAAAGCGAAGATAGAGGCTGTAGCCATGGATTTATCCCCGGCTTTCCGTATGGCTGTTCATAGGAATCTGCCGGAAGCAACTATTGTCTATGATCATTTTCATATCATTAAGCTGTTTAATGAAAAGCTGTCAGGATTGAGAAGAGACATCCATCGAGAAGCTCAAGGACCTCTCCAGAAAAAGGTTCTCAAGGGAACCCGTTGGCTCTTGCTTAAAGCGCAAGAAAATCTCACAGATGAATACGATGAGCGTGGACGCTTAGAGGAAGCCCTGAGCCTTAACAAACCCCTTGCCACTGCATACTACATGAAAGAAGACCTCAGACAAATATGGAACCAAAAAACCAAGGGAAAAGCCGATCTGTTCCTAGAAGACTGGATAGCTAGAGCAAAATGTTCTGGTATACGAATGCTCATGGATTTTGCCAAGACACTCATCCTACATCGAAAAGGCATTCTCGCTTGGTATGACTTTCCCATCTCGACGGGCCCTTTGGAAGGCACAAACAACAAAATCAAAACCCTCAAAAGACAGGCCTATGGCTTCAGAGATAAAGAGTTCTTCAAACTTAAAATCTGTGCTCTTCATGAAACTAAGTACGCTTTAACCGGATGAACCTCATTTTCCCATTTTCCCTTCCCATTTTTCCTTTGTCAACAATGAAAACTTGCCCCCTTGCTTTTCCCTACCGTCTTTGCTTTTGCTTTGCAAAGCGGACAGCAAAGGTATGAATAGATGATATCTTGTGGTTTAACTTCTACTACCAGGTTCACCCGATTCAAACCCAAAATGATCCCTCTGCTTTCGTTTCTTTTCTTTTTTCCCTTAATTCGTCCAAATTGTTGCGAGAAAATTCATAATCCGGCGGAGCAAGCGATATTGATCTTTGCAGAACTTTTTCCGCTTCGTCAAATTTTCCCGCTTCAAGCAATGAGTATCCAAGATCATTGAGATGTTTGTAGTTATCCGGTTCCAACGCATCCGCACGTCTGTGTTTCTCTACTGAATCCTCATAACGCCCAAGTTTTCCGAGGCAATATCCCGATCCGTTGAGGTACACGGTTTCATGTGGATAGGCTTTCTCAGCAGCAGAATAAACAGCCAGTGCATTTTCGTAATCACCTTGATCAATGAGAAAGTCACCCGCCTTGTCTATAATAGTACTTAGGTCTTCTTCGTCTTTTGGCAATGTCGTAAGCGTCATGAACAGTTTCATGGCTTCTTCTACACGTCCGAGCTGATATTCAATTGACCCAACAGTAAGAATGGCGGGTGCATACATCGGATCTATGGCAAGGGCGACAACCCCGGAAGGCCAAAACGACTTTCCCAATCCTTCTTTACCTGCCAGCGCCATTGAATTGTTGAAGATCTCACTAGCCATCTGGGAATGATATTCCCAGTCTGCCGCCATTCTTCGCTCTCGTGCATCCATCGAAGCGTAGTCACGGCGAAGAGCAGCAAGGTCCTTGTCATCTTTCACCAGAACAGAAAATGGTACACTCTTGAATTTTGTCATCCCATCATCGGTCGATTTTAGCTCCATCACCCCACCTTTTTTCGTGAGTTCTGCGCTGACATATAGGAGGTCACCAGGTGCGCAGGCCCAAGACTTTTTGATCTGATGCTTGCTTCCATTTCCCTCTTTTCTTCAATGAAGCCTTGGCTAACCATTGATTAACAACCACATTCGCCTTGATACAATGATATTGAATACATTTCCGGGCACATTGCTTTTCCCTATAATCTTCGATTATGCTAGTATATTTCGTGGAGTATCATGTGTCAACACTTCAAAAAGACGGAAAACTGCTTTATGAAATACGAGATGTGATGCGGTTGGAATCTGGCGACACAATACCTATTTCCGTTTTCTACCCTCCTTTTTCAATTCCAAAAACACTTGGGCCAGGTCTTGAATCGTGAAGTTTATCAGTTCTAGAGGTTTAGTAATTCACAATTCAAGACCTTACCCTCTACTTTTCGGTCAGTCCCGGGGCCACAACAAGAACATCTTTGGCAAACCGGCCGGAAACACCGGGATACCCCTTTCCCCGCTAGGCCTTTACCCGGGGACAGATTTTATTGACCAGTTCAATGGGCACAAAGACCCCTGGATCATCAACCCCCTTGCTGTCCGGCGTAGCGACAACATATCCTGCAGACCTGCGACCCTCGCAGTTCTCAAACGAGCAATGTTCCCGGTTATAATACCAGTAATATTTCGGCTCCTCATACGGAGAGTTGATGATGAGTTTATCTATCTGTTTCATTTGCTATTCTTTGTTCTTTAAAATTGGTTGCAATTGTTCAATTAAAGGCGGCAGGTTTTCTTTAACTGTCTGCCAAACAATATGATAATTAATATCAAAATAGGCATGTATAAGACGATTTCTCATCCCGATAATAACAGGCCATTCGATTTCAGGATACTTTGCCTGTGTGGTTTTTGTAACATTCGCAGCTGCTTCACCTATAATCTCTAATGAGCGGACAATGGCATTTCCAAGCTTTCTATCACGTTGCAATTCTTCAAATGTTGCTTTACCTAAAAATTTTCTCGCATCTAAAGCCGCATCCAGCATATGTTTCAACCTGGTTCTATCATCGGGCTTCTTCATAATGCACCTCAGCGTTTTTAACGACTTCATCCCGAAAGTATCTGCTTAAATCTTCTGGTGTTCTTAAATCCACCTTACGCCCAATGGTCTCGGATAATTCTATTTCCATTCGTGAAATATCAAACAAACCCGGCATATGGTCTTTGTCAAACTCCACAAGAAGATCAATATCACTGCCCGGCTTTAATTCATCACGCAGGGCGGAACCGAAAAGAGACATTTTGGTTATATGATTTCTCCGGCAGAATGTTTCCAGCTCCACTTTGGGAATATAATCCATAAGTTTGAACATAATACACCTCTCTTTTTAACTAACTGGTCAAGTCTACGTTTGAATATTTACGATCGTCTGACAAAGGTCAACCGTAGACTTGACCCTGACCCTTCAGGCATATTGCTTTTCCCTATTATCATAAATTAATGCTATTATATTTGGCGGAGTATCATGTGTCAACACTTCAAAAAGACAGAAAACTGCTTGATGAAATACGTGATGCGATGCGGTTGAAATCCGGCGACCCAATACCTATTTCTGTTTTCTAACCTCCTTTTTCAATTCCAAAATGCGCCCAAGCCTATTCTCCAGGCTTTCAATAAAAATCTCGCTGCCAAATAAACAGCCTATCTTTTCATGTTTTCATATTTTTATTACCTCTTCCCACCATATTACAACACTTAACACCAAATCGCATTCAATAAGTTACTTTACAAACATGCCATTTCGAGCGCAAAGAAGCAATTTAAGGTTGAGATTGCCACGTCGCTAAAGCTCCTCGCAATGACTTAATCGCAATTTACTATAAGGCCTTGCTGGTTTTCAATCTGATCCCTGAAAACTATTACCTTAAGCCATCATTTAAACAAAGATTTAAAAAACCTTAATACCCTGGGCACATCCTTTTGGGACACCTCAGTAGGTTGAGTGCCTTTTATATAAGGTAGAATCTCCGCATTGCGGCTTCCGAGCGAAGCAAGTTTGCCATTTGAGGGATCTATTCTACACAATACAATATCTGCGGGCCTGGCCCATTGTCTAGGGCTCTCTATTGCACCGAGTATCATAGCAGCTACAGGCATTGCACCTGTAGCGCCGGTTAGGCCTATAGGTTTAAACCCATCATTCCCTAGCCATACTACCACCACGATATCCGGTGTAAATCCTACAAACCATGAATCCCTTAGGCCATCTGTGGTGCCTGTCTTACCGCATACACCACTGGGCATATCATACATATCAGACCTTTTTGCCGTACCAGATGTCACTACCCTGTTTAGTGCCGTATTTACCAGGAATATAACATCTGAATCCAATATCTCCTGACCTGGTTTATGATCTTCTTTGTGTATTATTGTCTCATCTTCAGTCGTGATTGCCTTTATTGCAGAGGGCTTAAGAGCAAAACCCATATTTGCAAATGCAGAATAAAACATAGCCACATCCAGAGGTGATAATTCGATTGCCCCAAGCAGGATTGAAGGGTTTTTGTTAATCTTACAGGCAGGTAAAACTTTTTTGATTTCAGCACGGATATTATCTACCCCTATCTTCATACCCATCCTGACGGTTGCCATATTGTATGAATGGGCGAGGGCATCTATTAACATAATAGAGCCATGGGAAAGGCCATCAAAGTTTGCAGGCGTCCATGTATCCCCATCCTCAAGGGTCACTGTAACCGGGGCATCCTGAATAAAGGTGGAAATCGTATAACCCCTGCGCAGCGCTGTATAATATATTATAGGTTTTATTAAAGACCCTATCTGCCTCTTCATTTGGGTGGCCCTATTGAACTGAGTCTTTGCATAATTGCCACCCCCCACCATAGCCTTTATTTCACCTGTTTTGGGATCACATATAACTGTGGCACCTTCTATATCAAGACCTTTCCTCCTTACAATGCTTTCCATGCTATGGGAAATCATTGTCTCTGCCATGAACTGCATATGCATGTCTATGGTGGTAAATATGTGATATCCGCCTCTTGTAAGGCACTGCCTGGAATATTGGTCTTCTATACATGCTAAAAGGTAATCTACAAAATATGGGGCCTGCCTTTTCCGGGTATTTATGGGAACTACATCTAAGGGTTCTTTTATTGCCTCTTCATATACCTCTTTCGTAATCTTGTCTTCTCGCCACATAAGTTCAAGCACAGTATCCCGTCTGGCAATAGCCCTATTGGGATGGGTATATGGAGAATATGAGTTTGGTGCCCTTATAATCCCTGCAAGGGTAGCTGCCTCATCAAGGGTGATCTTTGAGATATCCTTATCAAAATATAACCTTGCAGCCCTGGCCATGCCATGGATACTTACATGCCCGCTTTGACCCATGTATATCTCATTTATATACATCTGAAGGATATCTTCTTTTGTATAGATCATCTCCATGATAAAGGCCATCCATGCCTCTTTCATCTTTCGGAAGATAGAGCGTTTGCTTGTCAAGAACATATTCTTTATGAGTTGCTGAGTGATAGTGGATCCGCCTTCTACAATCTTTCCGTGTTCTATATTTACAAAGATAGCCCTTATAATTGAGGGAATATCGATACCAAAATGGTGAAAAAATCTCTTATCCTCCGTACAGATAACAGCATCTATCAAATTCCGAGGACACTCATCGAGGTCTATCATTAAACGGTCTTCATAACCCTCGCCAAATATCTGTGCTATGACTTCAGGCTCAAGCCTTATCTCCTTTATTCTCTTTGCAGTATCTGCTCTTATGATGTCTTCTACTGTTGCATTCTTTAACTTTACTTTGATCATCAATCCATCAAATTTGCTATCAGGGTAGTCAAATGGGTGAAGGTATATGGTCATCTCATTGTTTGATTTGCCGTATTCACCGGGAAATTTCACATCTTCCACCAATCTATATCTCAGCCGTCTTAGCCGCTGCTCCAAGCCTATACGCTCAGTGTCAACACCTTGCCTTATCCATGTTACATCACTATATATCTTAGATGGTATATGCCAGAGGGTGCCTGTGCTTATCTTTCTTATCTCCCAAAAGGCATCCAGGCTTACAACTATCAATAGGAAAAGCAGTATAAAAGATATCCACACAAACAATTTTTTTCTTGAAAGGGTTTTGTTTTCCATTTGTTTCCCTAAAAACTATAAGCACCCATCAAATTGGTGTCAATGCAAGTTTGCTGGTTCCGCAAAAAGGCTGGAAAGGTGTCGTTGCGAGCTTTAGCGAAGACACACCGGCCCCCGCAAATTACTACACACTGAGTATATCTGGCCCATTACTGGTAATGGCTATAGAGTTTTCAAAGTGTGCTGATAGACTGCCATCTCCTGTTACAGCAGTCCAGCCATCCCCCAGGACCTTTACCTTCCACGAGCCTGCATTTACCATGGGTTCTATAGCAAATGTCATTCCTTCTTTTAAGACAGGGCCTGTTCCTCTTTTGCCAAAATTGGGAATTTGAGGCTCTTCATGGAGGTTTCTTCCTATTCCATGACCTACAAAATCTCTCACCACACTAAAACCAGCAGATTCTACAACACCCTGTACAGCTGCTGATATGTCATAAAGATGATTTCCTGGCCTGGCCTGCTCAATTCCAGCAGCAAGTGCGTTCTTTGTTGCCTCAATAAGACGCCGGGCCTCCTTTGTTATACTACCTACCGTATAGGTCCTTGCGGCATCGCCATTAAAACCATCCTTTATAGTTCCTACATCTATGCCTATAATATCGCCTTCCTTTAATCTCCTCTGCCCAGGGATGCCATGGACAATCTCCTCATTAACAGAAGCACAGATGGCAGCTGGAAATCCGTTGTAGCCTTTAAATGAGGGGATTGCATTGTGAGCCCTAATAAAAAGTTCTGCCTCCTGATCAAGCTCTGCCGTGGTAATTCCCGGTTTTATGAACCCTTCTATATGTTCAAACAATCTTGCTATAATCTGGTTGGCCTGACGCATCCTTTCAATTTCATCTTTAGTCTTTATAATAATCACAGCTATAAGGCCTTTTTAAGCGGGTATTCTATAATACCTCTTGCACCTGTTTTCAGGAGTTTTGGTATGAGGGCTCTGGATTGAGTCTCTTTTATTATGGTCTCAACAGAATACCACTTAAGATTATGCAACGGGGCCACAGTGGGGGATGTCATGGCAGGCAACATTTTGATTATGTCATCTAGTCTATCTTCTGGTACATTCATCTTAAGCCCTGTCATTGCTTCTGCTTGAAGTGCGGATTTAAGCATCAGGGCTATCTGTTCAATCTTTGTCCGCTTTTTTTTATTCTTCCATGATTCTTTATTTGCAATAAGCTTGGTATTGGTTACAAGCAGCTCATGGATTATCTTCAAGTTGTGTGCTTTAATGGTTGAGCCTGTCTCTGTTACCTCGACTATGGCATCAACAAGCCCATCCGCCACCTTGACTTCTGTAGCACCCCAGGAAAATTCCACATCCACATTGATGCCCAACTTACTAAAATACCTTTTTGTGAAATTTACAAGCTCAGTGGCGACACTCTTGCCCTCAAGGTCTTCTATCCTGTTTATGCCGGAATCCTGGGCAACAGCCAAGACCCATTTGGCAGATTTTGATGTGACCTTTGAATAAATAAGGTCTGCAACCTCTTTCACATCAGAGTTATTCTCCAGTATCCAATCTTTACCTGTAAGACCGAGATCAAATATCCCTGATTCCACATATCTTGATATCTCTTGTGCTCGAACCAGGGTGCATTCAATATCCTTATCATCTATGGAAGGAAAATAACTTCGCGTGGATGTCGCTATTCGCCACCCTGCATTTTTAAACAATTCAATTGTTGCTCCCTGAAGGCTACCCTTAGGGAGAGCCAATCTTATAATACTCATGACTTATATACCTCTTTAGGATCAAAAATCTTCACCCCATCTTCTACCAGGGCTTCGCCTGCAACCTTTCGATAAAAGCATGACCTGTATCCTAAATGACAGGCTGCGCCACCTACTTGCTCTACCTTCAGCAGGACAGTATCCTCGTCGCAGTCTATTCGAATCTCTTTTACGTTTTGGATATTACCTGAGACCTCACCTTTTCTCCATAGTTTCTTTCTGGATCTACTATAATAACATGCCCTTTTTGTATGGACGGTCTCTTCAAATGCCTGCCTGTTCATATAGGCAAGCATCAATACCTCTCCTGTTTTATGATCCTGAACAACAGCAGGTATCAATCCTCCTTGTTTATCAAAGTCGAGATCTTCTTTCATGTAACCTCCTCATGTGTAGTCCTTGCCTTAACAATATTTGATTATATGTGTCAAGGGCTCAAGGATAACACTACCTGTTTTGCCTCAGCTTTCAGTAGAAAACCTCTAAGGCGTAAATATTCGGGGGATAAGTAAGTTATTTACCTGCAGTCTGTTAGCTGATAAGCTGAATGTCTACTCATGGTTTATGAATGCTAAAACCAAGAATGTCCTCCGATGCCTCTCTTACAAGCTCTGCCATGGTTGGATGGGGATATGCGGGGCTTAAGAATTCATCTATGGTCAATCCTTGATCAATTGCCAACGCCGCCCATGATATGAGCTCTGTTGCATGCGGGGCCATTATAGTAACCCTCTTTATCTTGCCATCTTGGGTAGCTACCACCCTGGCAAAACCTGTATTTGCCTCCATAGTCCTCGCCCTGCCCAGGGCAGACACGGGAAACATCCCCGTTTTACAGTCCTCCCCTGTTAACTCATCCGATAGCGCCCCGACAGATGCAATCTCCGGATGGGTAAAGATTACAGAAGGTATAGTCCGGTAGTCCATACATACATCCTCCCCTGCGATGTTTCGGGCTGCAGCCACTCCCTCCTTGAGGGCTACATGTGCAAGCATATACTCTCCTGTAACATCCCCCACGGCATATATCCCTTTTACAGATGTCTCCATATGTTCGTTTACTGCTATGCCACCGGCCTTATTAAGACAAACCCCCATGTCTATAAGCTCTTTTGGAAGGTTCGGCGCTCTTCCTATACAGCAGAGGACACTTTGGGGATTGAGTTGCCTATCTCCCTTGGGGGTAGTAATGATTGCAGTAAAGGGACCATTACCTGAAACTCTGCTCACCTTCGAAGATGTGAATATGTCAATATCCCTGTATACCCTCTCAATTTCTTTAGATACCTCTCTATCCTCCGCCGGCAAAATCCTATCCATTGCCTCCACAATGGTTACATGAACTCCCAGACTGGCAAATATATCTGCCATCTCTATGCCGATTACTCCACCACCTACAATCAGCAGGGAAGTGGGTAGTCCCTTAAGGGTAAATACATTATCACTTGTCCATATTCCCGGAACATCCATAAAGGTCGGCACCTTGGGCTTCGATCCTGTGGCAACGATAATAGAGCCCGCCTCGATTATATCTTGCCCAATCTTAACCTTGCCAGGGGCTGTGATCGTGGTCTTTGAGGAGTATACCTTTACATCATTTTCCTTTAGTAAATATTCTACTCCCTTTACAAGGCGAGAAACAATCCTGTCTTTGCGTTTATTGAGTGAACTCAGGTTAAAGGAAACACCCTCAACATTTATGCCAAATCTCTTTGAGGTCTTTATCTGCTTTAATAGATTGACGCTCTCAATATATGCCTTTGTGGGGATGCATCCCTTGTTCGTACAAATACCGCCAATAACATCCGCCTCTGCAATGGCTACTTTTAGCCCTGTTTTGGCTGCCCTGATTGCTGCGCCATACCCGCCCGGGCCTGCCCCTATAATAAATACATCATACATATAGCCCCCTGGTGATTTACCGCTTCCTTTTCATAGAGGGGATTGGATAGAATATATCCATAAATTTGTGCTGCCTCAACCCTAGCGCCTCCCTGTGGATTATGAGCATTTTCCTTCTGAATACGGCTCGCTTCCTTACTGCATTAAATATATCCACCATGCGATTATATTCTTCCATATCCTCAATTTGGCTCATGGAAAATTCCATCTCCTCCAACTGCTTAAGTGTCTCTTCCAGTATGCTGCCGGTGTTGCCCAGGGCCTTGGCCATCTCTTGCAATATCTCCTCCTGGGTCTTTTCCACACCATCCTTAATCATCTTGGTGGTAAGATATAGCATATATGACAAATACCTTAAAACCCATAAGTTACTTGACCTCATGCAAGGCGTGAATAGAGAACCTTGAACCTTTGGGCTTGCCTTCTGGGGTAGAAATCCTTTAATTAATATTTATTGCCAAAAAAAGAAGGTTAGGGTGATGAAAAATCAAAAGGATCAGGAAGGTCACAGAAAGAGGCTGCGAGAAAAATTTATAAGGGCCGGCATCTCGGGATTTCATGATTATGAGATAGTTGAATTGTTATTAACCCTTGGATCCCCTCGAAAAGACTGCAAGGCCCAGGCAAAAGAGGCTATAAAAAGGTTTAAAACCCTTCGGAATGTCTTAGAGGCGCCGACAGAGGAACTTCAGGAAATTGAAGGAATAGGGCCACATAATGTCTTTGGTATAAAACTTGTTCAAGAGGTGGCAAGACGTTTTCTCAAAGAAAAGATCATTGAGCGACCCCTCAGCAGATCTTCAAAGGAGGTCTTTGATTACCTTTATCACTCCATGCGCGATCTAAAAAAAGAGATCTTTAAGGTCATCTTTTTAGACGGCAAAAATAAGATTATTGAGATTGAAGACCTGTTTGAAGGGACTCTAAACACCTCATCGATTTATCCCCGCGAGGTGATAAAAAGTGCACTTAAAAATAACGCCTTAAGCCTCATCTTTGTCCATAACCACCCCTCAGGAGATCCGATCCCTTCTCCAAGTGATAAGGATATAACCAAGGAGTTGGTTTCTGCAGGAGGCCTTATGCAGATTAAAGTCCTGGATCATATTATCATAGGTGACAATAGATATTTCAGCTTTGCAGATGAGGGATTGATCGAGGAATATACTCTAAACCTTTTGAGTATGAAACGAGGGAAAGATGTTTGAGCCGAATTTATATGAAAATAGGCACAAGGCTTTGTAGGGGCCTTTTGTCCTCATCGGCCCGCTTAAGGGGAATATGCCCTACAGGGATAGAATCTGTATGGAAATGCCATATTTTCATGCTTGGTTGTGTCCGCCTTGCAGGCATACGGGTTTATTCGAAGCCGCACCAGGTAATAATGTTTTCTATGGATTCCCGGGTGCTCTCTACCTTGTTTGCCGGGAAATCCAAGTCGGGATAACCAATAGCAATGGAGATCATTATCCGTTTGGACTCGGGTATGTCTGCAAATTCCCTCAACACCTCTGGATACATTACGCCTTGGTCCTCAATACAGGCGCCTAAGCCATAGTCCAGTGCAGCAAGGCAGATGGTCTGCATCACAGCGCCGATATCGAGCAATGGGGTTCCTTCAGCAAGCGACCGATCCACTGAGATAATGATAGCAGCCGGTGCATCGAAATAACGAAATCCCCGCTCCATCCATCGTGCTCTCTTCTCTTTGTCCTTTCTTGGTATATCCATGAGACGGAAGATCTGCATGCCGAGTTCTACCTGGCGATCCCGATACACGCTATCGGGAGACCATCCAACAACCAGATGTTCCGGCTGGATTGGCGCCCCGGAATTGAGCTTTTCAACATTGGCACATCTGATTTTTTCAAGGACACTTCCTGTGAGCACAGTAAATTCCCATGGCTGGATATTCATTGCCGACGGGGCCCGGCTGGCAATCTCCAGGATTTCTCTAAGAACATCCTTTGAAACAGGATCAGGTTTGAACCCTCTGATACTCTTTCTCGTCTTTATGGCCTCTATAATGTCCATAAACTTGCTCCTTTTTATAAATATTAAACCTTTATTGCAAGGCGCGATACAATGCCGGAGGGCCGGGGTCGGCAAGCTCTACCCTGCCTTCATCGATAAGTATATCCAAGTGCACTAAAATCTCTGATATCGCCAAAAAGACCTCGCCATCCGGCACATGGGGGAATACATCGTCAATTATATAGTAGAGGGGACGGGATTCTTTCTTAAGCGCATTCCATATCAGATCCATACGCTGTCTGTGATGCTCTTTATAGACGGAGGTAATTCCCTCTAAATCCTCAATATACTCGCCATGCCCGGGAAAGATAAACCGCACGTCAAGCCCAACAAGCTTGTCAAGTGAATTCATATATGCCTTCAAGCTCTGGTAATTAGGATCAAGAAGATTCTCGCGTCTTATCTCCATCAGCGGATTGGGCGTAATATGCTTAATGATATGGTCACCTGAAAATAAGATTTTCTGCCTGGATTCATACAAACAGATGGAACCTGGAGAATGCCCCGGGGTGTGAATTACTCTAAGGTGGTAGCCATCTCCAACAAATTCGTCTCCCTCTTCCATTACAGACACGTTATCTAGGGGATCGCATAAATCTTTGAAAAAGGAAAATCGCTCCCTCATCTTTTCGACCTCTTTTGGCGGAATGCAGGCCATGGCAATGAGATCCTTTGCCTCTTCGCTCCACATATCTCCTTGAAAGCTCTCGCTGGAGATTCGCCACTTATCTTCGGTATGGATAAAACACTCAACCGGGCGCCCCACTGCTTCACGGATACTTGTGGCCAGACCGAAATGGTCCATGTGCCCGTGGGTGATGATTATCCGTTCAATATCTTTAATATCAAGGCCGCTGAGTTTAAGCTGTTCTAAAATAAACTCTAATGCACCCGGAAATTTTGGGCCGGTATCGATCAGGGTGACTGGGCCACTCCCTACTGCATACAAATTGATCGTAATCAGATTGGAATAATCCTGTAAGGGGATTGCTATTGCATGAATGTTTTTAACTTCCGGGAATGGTTTGATCAACACATCTTCTCCTAACATATCTTAAAGTGAT
>JAYEFR010000052.1:0-2831 GCA_034716155.1 Thermodesulfobacteriota bacterium | reverse complement strand
TACTGCATACAAATTGATCGTAATCAGATTGGAATAATCCTGTAAGGGGATTGCTATTGCATGAATGTTTTTAACTTCCGGGAATGGTTTGATCAACACATCTTCTCCTAACATATCTTAAAGTGATGTAACTACTCAGGTGGATAGGCTAAAGGCTGAAGGTTTTTAAGGAAAAGATTTACAAAACCCAATAATAGCATATCCATTCAAGTATAATACTCTCCAAATACGGCTTTTGCCGCCCAAGGGATATCAGTATCCTTCAGTCTAATAGCCTTCAGGCTAATAACCTGAGCAGTTACAAAGTGATAACAATCTGCTCTTAAGGTAAACGGAAAATAGTAAAAATTTTGGCTGTGTGTCAAGTATAATATTGTCCGCTGCAGACAGATTGTGATAACAGAGGCATGGAATGGAAAGATCTTTTCTATTACATTTTTTATTGTATTTGGGTAAAGAAATTATATATCAAGACCGATTATAACAAGTGTATGGGAGAAACCTGTGAAAAAGCATTCTAAGTCAGATGCAAATGCCAATTTCGATACCACAATAAAAACCCTGGGGGTACCTAAGATTACCTCGCCTGTGGTAAATAAACTCTTTGTTGATGCGGGTCAGCGCATCTTATTAGATATCTCCCTAGCGTATATAGAGGACTGCAAGACCAGGGGTAAAAGGCCTGTCACCCTTGAGATGGCAGGGCCAAGAAAAAAGATATTTTTCGATCCTTCAAAGACAAAATGTGGAATCGTCACAAGTGGTGGCCTATGCCCAGGGATCAATGATGTAATAAGAGGAATCGTACTTGAATTACATTATATGTATGGTGTAAAAAACATATACGGGATACCATACGGCCTTCAGGGCTTTATCCCCAAGTACAGACACCCTGTTATTGAACTCAGCCCTGAATTTGTGACACCAATCCATGAATTGGGTGGTACTGTGCTGGGTTCATCCAGAGGGCCTCAGGATATCTCCGAGGTGGTCGACGCAATTGAGCGCTTAAACATAAACATCATGTTTTTTATAGGAGGCGATGGCACCCTAAAGGCTGCATCTGAAGTGGCTAAAGAAATTCTATCACGTGGTTATAAATGCTCTGTAATAGGTATACCAAAGACCATAGATAACGACATATCCCTGGTTTCTAAATCTTTTGGATTTGATACAGCGGTAGAAGAGGCCAAAAAGGTCATCCAGGGCGCCCATGTGGAGGCTACAGGTGCCCCAAATGGCATAGGGTTGGTAAAACTCATGGGAAGAGATTCTGGTTTTATTGCTGCAAACGCTGCCCTGGCACAAAGGGATGTAAATTTTGTACTCATTCCTGAGGTAGGCTTTGATCTTGATGGCGAAAGGGGGTTTCTTTCTGCATTAGAAAAAAGGCTTGCCTCAAGAGGCCATGCAGTTGTTGTAGTTGCAGAAGGTGCTGGTCAAAATTTTTTTGATGCTAAGCAAAAAAAGACTGATGCATCCGGAAACATAAAAAAGGGCGATATTGGCGCGCTGTTGAAGGAAAAAATAGAGCAATACTTTGCCTCAAGGAATATTGAAGCTAATTTAAAGTATATTGATCCCAGTTATGTTATAAGAAGCGTACCTGCAAGTGCATCTGATTCAATATTCTGTGGTTTTTTGGCGCAAATGGCTGTTCATGCAGGAATGGCTGGAAAGACCGATATGCTGTTAGGGTTCTGGAAAAGCGCTTATGCCCATATACCCATCGAACTCACTGTAAGGCAAAGAAAAAAGATAGATCCGAATGGCGCACTATGGATGAGTGTCCTGGAGTCTACAGGGCAGCCAGATATGAAGAATTAAAACGATGAGGCCTTTGCGGCCAAGGATTTTGTAACTTAATTTTTAGTACATAGGAGATGGTTATGGAAGAAAATTTTAAAGATGATGATGAGATAATAGATCTCACTGATCTATTAGAAGAAGGAACCCCTCCAAAAGATGAAGAGCCTCCGGAAGGTGACGAGAAGGCCGCCCATAAGGATACGGACTTGGGAATAGAACCGGAAACATTTGATCTGGGCAAGGAAATAACTATGGAAGATGAAGTCTCTGTAGAAGATATTGAAGACGTAGGTGATGCCATTAATGTAGATGTGGCGATATCTTCTGATGAGGAGGCTGCATTAACAGAGGATGAACTATCAGAAGAGGTTACAGAAACTAAACCCCCAGTAGAGGAGGAGGTCTCAGCTCAACCAGAGGAAGAGATAGAACCCCCTGCTAAGGAGGAAACTGGCCAGCCAGAGGAAAAAATGAAAGCCCCAGTTGAAGAAAAGGTAGAGGCTCCAGCTGAGGAAGAGGCAGAAGCCCCGACATCTGAAACCGAACAAACTGTAGAGGAAACTCCCGCTGAAATACGCCCAGGCCCTGATATTACAGAAGCAGATGTTCAAGAGATCAAAAAGGAAATCCCTGCCATGCTGGAGGAGGTGGTGAGACCCATTATGGGACAGCTTGTAAAAGAGGTTATCTCATCCACCAGAGATCTATTGCCGGGGATTGTGGAGAAGGTAATCCGTGAGGAGATAGAGAAACTAAAAAAGATCGAATAATGATACATTCATAAAATCCGGGTGCCCTCACTCAATTAAGTAACAGTAGATGATACCTCAATTTATATGGAAATAGTTGTCGGTTGTCAGTGGTTTATTTGTCAGTGGTATATTGGAAGGTGATCATCCTATTTGGAGATTTTACAACGGACAACGAGCAAAAAAACTACTGACAGGTATATGTACAGAACTAAAAGACCACTCATGGCTAGATATATTTTCATCCTTGGTTGTGCATCCAACCCATGGGAT
>JAYEFR010000051.1:0-4172 GCA_034716155.1 Thermodesulfobacteriota bacterium | reverse complement strand
CTTAAGCAAATTGGGATTTTCCCACAAGGTGAGTAGGAAGTAACCATGTTCAATTTTTGCTCTCTCATCTTTTTCTCTCGTTTACTCAGCAATATCTCTGTAGCGTTGGCAACTACCCCCAGGAAAGCACCTGCACCGGTGATGATCAACACAACCGCGAGAATTTTACCAGCCTGTGTGGCCGGATGGATATCACCGTATCCGACCGTGGTGATGGTGACAATGCTAAAATAAAGGGCGTCTGCTGGTGATAAGCTTTCAATGAACATGAAGCCGAAGGTACCGACAATAATGATAATGAACAACAGTAGAATAAAAACTCGTAACCTGAATCTCAGTGTATCCATAATCTATTTAGTATCCACCTTTTGCAATCTTTTCGATAACCTTCTGTAATTTTACCGCAACCTCCTCGGCAATCTTTTTTAACTTCTCGCTTTTGATTATCTCGTCTGGTCGTACTTCACAGGACACTCCGGGAAAAGCTGTAACAACCTGGGTACGAGCTTTTTTCTATTTCGAATCGCCGTAGGTTCCTTGGTCTGTTGCGTTGGCCCGTTCCCTTTGAGACATATCTGCCAAACGTTCAACCTCATTCTTATCCAGCCCCAACCCTTCGGCCACCCGCCGGCCGTACTCAGGGTCTGCCTTGTAGAAAACGGCTGTCTGGCGCATCTGGATGCGTTTTTTCGCATTGCCCAAATGGTCTACAATATTCCCGATCAGGTGATCCCGATCTTCGTCGGTCATCACCCTTCGGTAAAGCTCCCCGGGCTGAAAGAAATCGTCGTTAGGGTGGGTGTATGGCTTACGTGAAGCCTTGCCTGATACATCAAAAGGGGGTTCACCGGCTGTGGGATCAGGTACAGGGCCGCCAAAGCTGTTTGGGTAGTAGTTCGGGCCACCACCGCCATTGGCGTCAAAGCGCATGAATCCGTCCCGCTGGTAGTTCTGCGCTGGACATGCCTTGGCCCGGTTCACGGGCAGCAGGTGGTAGTTTGGTCCCAGGCGATGGCGATGGGTATCCTGGTAGCTGAAGAGACGGCCCTGGAGCATCTTATCTGGTGACGCGGCAATACCAGGAACGAAGTTAGAGGGAGAAAAGGCGGCTTGCTCCACCTCGGCAAAGTAGTTTTCAGGGTTGCGGTCGAGAACAATACGGCCTACTTGTATCAGGGGGAAGTCACCATGAAACCAGACTTTGGTGATGTCAAAGGGGTCAAAGCGGTATTCCTCGGCCTGTTCAGGGGTCATGATCTGAACATAGACTTTCCAGGCCGGATACTCGCGTCGCTCGATCGCCTGGTACAGGTCACGGGTGGCGTGATCAGGATCCTCGCTCTTCATTCGAGCCGCTTCTTGACGGGTGAGGTTCTGGATGCCCTGCTCGGTCTCGATCTGGTAATTTATCCACACGTACTTGTCCTTGTCATTGTACCACTTGAAGGTGTGACTGCTGTAGCCATTCATGTAGCGGTAGCTCTTTGGGGTGCCCCTGTCTGAAAAGAGGATGGTCACCTGATGGATGGACTCGGGTGTTAGAGAGAGGAAATCCCAAAACATATCCGGGTCCTTTAGATTGGTTACTGGATTACGCTTCTGCGTGTGGATAAAATCGGCGAACTTAAGCGGATCACGGATGAAGAATACCGGAGTGTTATTCCCCACCATGTCGTAATTTCCCTCCTCAGTGTAAAGCTTTATCGCGAATCCGCGCGGATCCCGCTCTGCGTCTGCGGACCCCCTCTCACCGCCCACGGTGGAAAAGCGGATAAAGAGATCCGTACGTTTTCCTATCTCGGAGAGAAACTTTGCCTTGGTGTATTGGGCCACATCATGCGTAACCTCGAAGTAGCCGTAGGCGCCCGCCCCCTTGGCGTGCACGACGCGCTCGGCAATCCGCTCGCGGTCAAAATGTGCCAACTTCTCAAGCAGATGGACATCCTGTATCAGAACAGGCCCCGGGTCGCCCGCATTGATACTGTTTTGGTCGTCATCGACCGGTGCGCCAAAGTTGGTAGTCAGTGTCTTGTTGTCCTTTGCCATTTGAATCCCCCCTTTCTTCGAGAATATTTCTCGATCATAGTCCTTTGTTTAGGCCGAATACGTGAACGCATAGTAGAGTAGAACCTTGGTGCAATTGATTTTAACAACAATCAACTTTTCCTTAGTCCTCTCATCAAACCGTAAGTCGGGTTTTCCCCGTTACGGCTTACCGACGACCTTCCCCATACGCTTATCAGTAACCGTTGTTGTTGATGCACATTGCAGTCACGGGTTTCTGGCCCCGCCGCAGCCTCACGATCTGGTTTAGCGTAGTTATTACGCTTTCCACAAACCGTGCAGACTGCAATACTCGCGGGCCGTGACTTCACCTGCTTCAATATTGAACACAGCTTCGGGCGCTTCACCAGGCTTCAGAAACTGGCGGTATGCCTTTCCATCTGCGATCACCTCGATCCATTCGATATAATGCTTTTCCTCCATAGGATGGACAACGCTCCCCACCTTTACCCTGGCACCGCCTGCCGTCTTTTCCACCACGGGCACATGCTTCTCCCTATCAGCATCCACAGTGTTCTCCTCACGGAGCACCATGGGCTGTCCACAGCACACAAGCTCTCCAGCCCCTTCATGGAGGACTTCCACAATGTTACCGCAGACTTCACACTTGCAAATCTGGAGTTTCTTCGTCATGGTTTTTCCCTCCTTTTCGGATTTGTTCTTTCATCTTTAAACGATGTTGTGTTTCTTATGTTTATTTAAGACTTCATCTGCCAATCTGTCCAATGCCTTGAAATCCTCTCCTTTTGGAAAACCCTTCACAACAACAGGATCAAGTATTTCCACCTTTAAATTCGGGATCATTCCCGCAATTTGTTTTACCATCTTGCCACCCCAGCCGTAGGAGCCAATGATTGATGCGAATTTCAATTTTGGCCTCAGGGCATTGGCAAGATAAACCGCATAAACAACATTTGGATGCGGACCAGCTAAAACTGTGGGTGAGCCGATTACGATTGTAGCGGCGTCTACTAAAGCCATCGCCAATTTTCCGATATCTGTTTTAGACAAATTGAATTGCCTTACCGTTATATCCTTTTCAATCAAAGCCTCCACAAAATAATTAATCATTTCTTTTGTACTGCCATGCATTGAGATATAAGGTACAACAACTTCGTTCTTTACATCGTCAGAAACCCACTCCCCGTAAGCATTGAGGATAAAATCAGGCTTATTATATGCTGGACCATGGCTCGGCGCTATTATCTCTATCCCCAGATTTTTTATTTTCTCCAAATTCTTCTTAATAATTGTCCTAAAGGGCATCATTATTTCTGCATAGTATCTCTTGGCTGCCTCATAGACTGTTGCCTCGTCGGTCACAAACAGATCACTGGTTGCCAGATGAGAACCAAGAAAATCACAGGTAAAGAGGACTTTTTCTTCCCTTAAGTATGTGAACATTGTCTCTGGCCAGTGTACCCAGGGCGCATGAATGAACTCCAGTGTTTTGTCTCCCAACGACAAGGTCTCTCCAGCGTCCACTGTTATGAACTTGTCCTCAGGGATTAAAAGTGAATCCATAAGCATGACCTTACATTTTTGTGTGCAAACAGCCCTGGCATTGGGATACATGTCGAGTATCTGCGGTAATGATCCTGAATGGTCCTGCTCAGCGTGATTGGCAATAATATAGTCAATATCTTTGACCCCAAGTTGGTTGAGATTTCTGATCAGTACATCCGCCATAATTGTGTCCACCGTATCTATCAACGCCGTTTTTTCTCTACCTTTTACTAAGTAAGCGTTATAGCTTGTTCCATCGGGGAGCGGTATAAGTTTATCAAATAATCTTCTGTCCCAGTCAACTGCTCCAACAGAGTAGATATTTGATTTTAATTGTTTTGGAATGCCCATTTCAAACTCCTTTTTCATACCTGATTATCAAGAGATCTTTTCAGGTTTCCATACCTTCCATACCTTGCCCGCCAGATCCGGCCCAGGTTTAAGAGTTGGCTTTCCTGGCTGCCATCCGGATGGGGACCCCCGATGGGTCTTGCGCATCCCACTTCTATCTTTTCACCCATAACATTACCTCCTTGTTTGCTTAACCTTAGCCTTAAATCTCAAGTCTTCAGCAATTTTCTTAACTTCATCCAGATCTTTGG
>JAYEFR010000050.1:0-4192 GCA_034716155.1 Thermodesulfobacteriota bacterium | reverse complement strand
TCTTTCTATGACTATATTCATGGTATAAAACTGGACAATACGTTCCCTCGCCGCCATCCCCATCTTGTTTATGGCGGGTAGACCAGCACTGATCAATTGATCCCACCCATGAGCAAGTGCACCATGGTCTTTTTTGGATACTACAATCCCGGTATCCCCAACAATGACTTTAGAGTCCCCTACATCTGTAACCACGCATGGGACACCTGTGGCCATTGCCTCCCCTATGGTATTTTGGAAGCCCTCGCCGTAAGAAGAAGAAGAAGAAGCAATGTCCAGGGCTGCAAATACGCATACTATATCATCCCTTTCCCCGAGGAGATGAAATCGATCCTTCTTAGCTATGCCACCCATAAGATCTGCTGCAACAGGGTTGTTTATAGATACGCCTTTTCCTGCAAGTATAAAGTGCACATGTGCGTGTGAGGTAAGGAAAACATTTGCTGCTTTAAAAAAGTTCTTGTGATCCTTCATGGGATCTAATCTTGCAACAAGGCCTATTACAATTGCATCTTTCGGGATATCAAGTGCTGCCCGGATATGGGCTCTTGCCTCTGGGTCTGGTTTAAAGATACCAGTGTCAAAACCATTTGGTATGACCTCCCACCTCTTTGGGTGGTAGCCCAGGGATTCATGTGTGATTCTTCCTGCATGGGAATTTGCTACGATCATGTCCGGATACCCTGACAGCAAGGCGCCAAGCTTAATACTCCAGCGATATACATGTCCATATCTTCCAAGATCCATGTCAGAGCACCGTATGTTCCAGATAATGTGTCTTTTTGCAGAAGCAAGGATTCCGAGTATGCTTGCATGATACATCCAGCACTGTATGATAGCCGGCCTTAACTGATGGATCAGCCTGTAGAGACGCCAGACCCCTCTTGGATCCGGAAGACCTTTTTTCATCTTGAGGGCATACACCGGAATACCACAAGCCTGAATCTCCTTTCCCACAGGCCCAATATCCGTCATGGAGACAACAATATTATTGAATGATTCTTTGTCCATATTGGTTACTAACCTGAAAAGGGATGTCTCAGCGCCCCCTGTATCCAGGGTAGAAATAAGATGTAGAATTTTGATTGGTTTGATTGGTTGAGTTGGCAGAGCTGATTTCATTTATCTATTGAGACCTTTGCATAATACGCATATTATCATTGCGATCTTTAGCGAAGCAATCTCTAACTACTTGTAATCAATGGGATTGCTTCATCGCTTACGCTCCTCGCAATGACAGCCTATTAGATTTTTTGCGAGTCTATTACTATTTACTCTTTGCTATTCACTACTTACTTTTTTATACAATCGCTCAAGAATATCTCTCCCTCCACATCATAAATACCAACAAAAGCCATATCCGATCTACTGCAATTGATCCGTTTTTTTTCTTAAATTCAGACACGATTTTTTCTACAACATGTGGATCAATATAGTCTTGTTCACCTAGTGCATCAGGATTCAGATAGGTATCCACCATGCCCATGAGATCATCATGCAGCCAGGAATATATAGGTACGGCAAAGCCTTGTTTCGGCCTTTTAAACATACCTAAAGGTATATACCTTTCAAGCAACCTCTTCAGGATATACTTTTGTTGTTTACCTCTGTATTTAAGATTCAGGGGCAGCCTTAGAGCAAACTCCACTATTCGGTGATCTAAAAACGGGTCCCTGCCCTCAAGGCTTGCATACATGGTGGCCCTGTCTACCTTTGTAAGTATATCATCAGGCAAGTAATACATCATATCCCAACGCATCATAGAGCTTAATAAATCCCCTCCCATATGATCAATAGATGGCCTTGAATCTTTATAAAGTCCCAAGAGCATATCTATCTCATGGGGAAGCCAGTAGCCTACAGCATAAGGATAGGCGCTTGCTGCATCACCCTCCCAGTTTGCAAGGACTGCCTGAAATTTCCTCATACGATCCTTGATCGCAGGAAGCCTTAATCTAGGTATAACCTGGGCCATGTTTGATACATTATCAATGCCAATCCTATCCATGATACGACCAGTCATATTAGCAAACCTTGACGGGAATAATCCCAAGGCCTTATCAAGTATATTCATCACCCAATAGCGGTGATACCCACAGAACAGCTCATCTCCCCCATCTGCTGAGAGGCTTACCTTTACATGCTGCCTTGTCATTTGAGAGACTATGGTGGTGGGGATCCCTGATATATCGCCAAAGGGCTCGTCATAGATCTCAGGCCACAGGGGAAGGATAGCCTTTGCATGATCGGGCGTTACAATCTTTTCAGTATGATTTGTGCCCAGATACCCTGCGATTTCCTTTGCCCAGGCCGACTCGTCATAGTCCTTTTCCTTGAAACCAATGGTAAATGTCTCTATAGGAGCGCTTGTATGCCGTGCAAGTATTGCAGTGACCAGGGACGAATCTATGCCACCAGAGAGAAACACCCCCACCGGCACATCGGCAATAAGTCTCTTCTTAAAGGCATCAACCATAATGTCTTCAAGCTGGTCTGCAATCTCATTATCACCCCCTAAGACAGGTGGTCCCTGAACTATCTTTCTGTATGACCAGTACTGATGTTTTTCTATCTTGTGATCGGATGAGATCCTGAGCCAGTAACCCGGCTCAAGCTTATAGGTATTCCTGTAAATAGACCCTGGTGCGGCAATATAGCCGTAATGAAAAAACTCTCCCAGAGCAGATCTATCGATCTCAAGTCTTTCAGAAAGACCAGCATGCAAGGCCTTGAGTTCGGACGCGAAGGCAAAGGTCTTGGCGTGATTGTAATAATAAAGTGGCTTAACACCTATTCTATCACGAAATAGATACAACAACTTTTTTTTTGCATCCCAGACGGCAAATGCAAACATTCCAATAAACAGATCTACACACTCAGGTCCCCAGACAGCAAAGGCATTTAAGACCACTTCCGTATCAGATGTGCCTTTGAACTTTACACATTTTTTCTCAAGGTCTTTCCTTATATCCTGATAGTTATATACCTCACCGTTATAACAGATGGTGTACCTGCCATCAGGGGTACTCATGGGTTGATGACCGGTATCCGTCAGGTCTATGATGGAAAGCCTCCTGTGGCCAAGCGCCAGGTTGGCTTTTTTGTCGATGTATATGCCTGCATCGTCAGGTCCACCCCGGATGAGAGTGTCCCTCATATTTTGACACATGCGGGATACTTCAGCTGAATTATTTTTATTCCAGATTCCGGTTATACGACACATCTTTCATTAAAATATACTACGTTATATAGTCATTCTATATCATGAAACCCGAATGTAACATCGTCGGGGATATCACCGAGTAACTCGGCTGCTTTATTCCAATTATCAAGACCACTGTGTAGAGATGATTCTCCAGAAGACTTGTCCGGATTGGAAAAGATTTCGCCAAGCATACCGGCCAGTAGAACCGGATTGCCTGTCTTGTAATATTTTTGAGCCATTGACAGAAGTACTTTCCGGTCAATATGATTTCCCCTTTTTTTCTTTTCTACCTGATTTTTTTTGAACAATTCTTGTGCCGTATATGTCGGATGATGGATGCCGAGAGTTCTTCTCGTGATGGTGTAACGTTCGATTTGAAGCGATGGACCTTTTTCATTTGCCTGACGGCAGAAATCCACGTCGCAGCCCAGCACATCTCTGAATTTGATCTCTAATCCTCGCACAACATCCATATTTAACAGTTTTATATAACCAACCTTACCAAAAACAGGATCACGAAGAGGAGCCACTGCATATAGCACATTAGGACCAGCTAGTTTTAATAACTGTTCAGTACAGTGTTTATCTAGTATCATGTCCGCATCGACCCAAAGTAAAAAATTTGCATCTGCAGCCAATTCAAGAGCCATGTTTGAGGCTGCACTGATTGGGTTTACATTTTTTATTATCTCAAGCCGGGAAACAGGTAATCTTTGTTGCCTGATACTCTCTATGGCCTTTTGTTCTGTCAGCTCTCCTACTGAAAAGACGCAGGCGACAATCTTTTTAGATACAAAATGCCTTCCCCTGAATGGGAAAAATGAAGCATAAAAACTTCCACTTAAAGCTGTCGTTATTTTCTTATACTTTGATGTCTTCATAAATTACTCACAAGCGTGTCAATCCTTCACCCCATCATAGGAGGCTTCCTGAATATAATATTTGTTAAATATTTGAGATTTCGTTTAAACACGCAGGGATTGTTTT
>JAYEFR010000049.1:0-4248 GCA_034716155.1 Thermodesulfobacteriota bacterium | reverse complement strand
TAGGGAGAAGACGCGGGGACCGGGCGAAGATAGCGAAGGCATTTGTGGCCAAAGCGGTATACAATTTTGAAACGACGAAGGTTCTCATAGAGTATTTGAGAAATTCTAAGAATTTAAGGCGGTTATGTGGCTGGGAGGCACGGAATGATATTCCATCCGAATCGACGTTTTCGCGGGTGTTTGCTGAATTTTCTCAGGGAAATTTGTCACAGAAAATCCATGAGGCAATGGTGAAGGCATATTGTGGCGATAAGCTGGCAGGACATGTAAGTCGTGACTCGACAGCGATAGAGGCAAGAGAGAAGCCTGTAAAGAAAAAGGATGAGGATATATCAACTCGGCCGAAGAGGAAGCGGATAGTGAGCAGAGTATGATCTGATGGATGCTGCCTATGATGCGCCGCAGATTAAGGAATTTTATTGAGCAGCTCTCTCATGTGCCGATCATAGATCCCAATCCAAGACGTGGCGAGAAGATACCCATGGAACCGATCCAAGAAGGCCCGATTTGCCCAAAGAAGCTCTGTGGAACGGGTGAATTCGTATTTGAAAGATAATCATGGAGGGAATCATATCAGAGTAAGAGGTGCATCAAAGATCATGGCGCATCTCATGTTCGGCATCATTGTCATTACCGCGAATCAACTCTTTAACCTATCTTTGTTGAGTTATGAAAGAGAAGTAACTGGATGGAATAGTGAGCATTATAGGCAAGCTGATGGATATCTATGCCCAAAAACCGCCATATTGGTGGGCTGAGATACAACCGCATTGCGATTTGTGCCTTTCAGCTTCAAAAACGAGCCCCTTGATGTTTTTATGTTATTGCTGCATACTATATTGAGACATTTTGCAATTGGCTCGGTTTTCCTGTCTTTTTTCGATAGGATGTAACCCTTTAGGCCATATTGGGAGAGTCAAAATAAGTTTCGATATTGTAATTTTGGATTTTGTAATTGTTTAGGGTTTAGTCTGTCACAGATTGGTAGATTAGGATTCGTATTTTCACATTTTAACTCTATGTTCGACAAAGAAGCTATACTTCTCTGTGTTACAACTGACCTGAAAATTTTCCTCTTCCGTGCATGCCCTTGGAAGAAGGCTAGGCTGTTATCGTTTCAATCCCTCTTCTATCAATACTGGTAAAATTGATGCCTACACCCTCAGGCGTTGTCCTGACCACATTCCCCTGAACCCTAATAATCTTTCCGAAATCACTGGCATCCAGGCTTGCAATTACCAGCGCCCCCTCCTCTAAAGGGGACTCTGTCTCTATGAACATACCACCATAACTTATGTCCTTGACTCGACCCTTTTCAAAGGTATCTAAAGAACCCTTATAGATGGCTTTTATTTCTACCGGTTTCCTTTTATAGTTCCTTCTCTCCTCCATGGGCCTACCCCCTTCTCGTAATTTAATGATTTAGTACAAATACACCACTATATTATTACATTCACGAAAATATTTATTTTACTTTACCAGAAAAATTACTCTAAAAAAAGAACTATTTTGTACCGGCCCAAATCCCGGCTTGCTAGGGGTCTATTACAGACGAAGCAGGGCATCCTTTTTTCAATGCCTTCTCAAAATATTTAAGCATTCATCAGGATTCTACCCCTCGATAGCTCCCGGGATCAACCTACGTCCCCTGTTGCTTGCCCCACCTCAAGGCTCCTCATCCTGTTTATTGCAGCTGCCACCTCAAATATCCTGGGCGCAGCATAATCGGCAGGCAGATAAGGAAATATATAATCAAGCCCCTTGACCCCTATAATATTCATTATCTCCTGAAGCCCTTGCAATAGGCCTATCCTTTTTTTTGCATAGGTTATCGCATAATAATATATGATCTCTCCTATAGCCCTCGTTTGAGAGTCATCCACAATCTGTTCAACAAAGGAGAGATCTATCTCTGTTGTTCCAAATAAGATCTTCTTTAGGCCTTTTGCCCCTATCTTTACTTCCCTTTTGCCTCTGCTGGGATCAAAACTGGAAGCTAACGGCATCCTGTTGGGGATCGTACCAAAATGTTTCCCCCCTTCATGCACGCGATTGCTTTTGAATTTGTCCACAATTTCTTTCGCCTTATCTGTAACGTCATATAATAAATAATTGTCCGTTACAAAGGTGGCATCAGCCACATCAAAATAGTCACCAGAGCCTCCCATTACCAGAATAGTAGAGCATCTAAGATCGCCAAAAAGTTCTTTCACCTTATCTACAAACGGTGTTATAGGCTCTTTGGCCTTTGATACCAGAGCCTGCATTCGCTCATCCCTGATCATAAAGTTGGTCGCAGAAGTGTCCTCGTCAATAAGGAGCAGGCGAGACCCCACCTCTAATGCCTCCATTATGTTTGCTGCCTGTGATGTGGATCCGGAGGCGTTCTCTGTAGAAAAGCTTGTCGTAGCCTTGGCGCCAGGAAGATTATTAATAAAAGAGGATATGTCTGCCTTTTCTACATATCTTCCATCTTCAGCCCTGATCTTTACCGCATCCTCCCTGGTAATCACCAACTCTCTTCCGTCCCCCAAGATATGATTGTAGACCCCACGCTCTATGGCTCTAAGCAGTGTGGACTTTCCATGAAAACCGCCGCCTGCAATAAGGGTTACCCCTTCCTTTATGCCTGCGCCTATAACCTTTCCATGGTTTGGAGTTTCCATCTCCACCTTGAGGCTTGCAGGGGAAAGAAACTTTATAGCAATATCTGCTTGCATGGGCCTGTCATCTATCCCTGATCTTCTAGGAAGGGTTGCTCCATCTGCAATAAATGCAACAAAGCCTTTCCCCCGTAGGCTTTTTCTTATATGGTCTTGATCTTCGGCTATCTCTACATGGTTTTTTATGGCCGATTTGTCGATATTTTTATAATGTAAAGAGCGAGATACTATCTCTGGGATCTCCTTGAAAAACATCTCTATCGCCTGGCGTGCAAGAACAGACCTTCCATGTGCAGGTAAGCCCATAAAAAACCGCACTTCTAAGGAATCTTGTTTGATGAGGCAAGATGTCCTTTCTAAGATTTCCTGTCGAGGCCCGTCTATAGATATCTGCCCACTCTTTCCCGTCCCTCTGCCTCCCTTTGCAATGTCTTTTATGGCCTTTAAAAATGCCCTGGTAATGAAGTCTTGAAATGCTATCTGCCTGCTTCTGTTTGAAAACAGATATGTTGGAAACCCGGAATCTTTCAATCTTACACGAACCCTGATTTTTGATGGTGCAGCAAAGGGGTCCCCCTGCACATGATCGATATATAATTCAAACCCGGGAAATTTATATATCCCTTTTATGTCTTTATATGCCTTATAGCCTTTGTGATCTATACGGATAAGCTCCTGCCTAAGTCTTTCCATAAACCCCTCATCTCCTATTATAGTGACACATTCTTGTGCCCATTTTAAGCAAGTGACATCTATAATTAATTGTATTAATAAATTGTATTAATAGTAAACAGGAAAATAAGGTTATTACCTCAGGATAAAAGGCCAAGGGAGTAAGCATGGGGTATCAGTACATAGATCATACTGCAGATTTAGGCATCAAGTTAACTTCTCCTGATATAAAAAGCCTGTTTGAAAAAGCTGCCCTTTCTGTTGTAGATATCATGGGGGCAACCGCCAAACATGAAAAGATATCTATAGAGATTACAGTATGTGGTCTCGATAGAATAGATACTCTTGTCAGATGGCTGCAAGAGGTTATATACCGGACAACCGTAAAAGACCTGCGGATTGCGAATATAAAGATCACACACCTAGACGATACCATGCTAAAAGCAGATGTAAGAGGCATGTATCGCCGCTCAAGGCTTTCTACAGAAATAAAGGCAGTTACCTACCATGGCCTTGAAATAAAAAAGAGGCCTGATAACCTGTATGAGGTAACAATAATATTTGATATATAAGTGCTTGTCTGACCGGAAACACTCTGGCTCCCGGACTCTGGATACTTTTTCATGCCTGGTTTATATGAAAACAGTGAACAGTGAATAGTGAATAGACTTGGCACTTCGCAGTGAATCATGAGTAATCTTGAACCAATCGAGAGGCAAGAAAAAGTTTTAGCTTCACGATTGCCTCACGATTTAAATATATTCAGGGAGAAAATAGCATATATTTTCATCCTTGGTTATGCCTGCCGCGCAGGCATGAGCGTTTATATGAAAGAGGCGGCTGTCAGGGGTCAACAATCGTCTATCATGGTCTCGCAAAAAGGCTATCGAGGAACTCATCCTTTGCGACAATA
>JAYEFR010000048.1:13129-21191 GCA_034716155.1 Thermodesulfobacteriota bacterium | reverse complement strand
CGATGCTGCATCAAGGATATTGGTCACACCTGAGTGAGAGCAACCAGCGATTACAGCAAGGCCCTTTTTAGTCTTTATTATAAGAGACTGCTCTATATTGGATAGTTCGCCGGTAGAAAATACACCGTCATGGATCTCTAAGGAATTATCAACCCTGACAACTTCTTTTGCCCCGGATACATCAGGAAAGCTTGCCGGCACATAGAGTTTGATCGTATTGTTTGCCTTAAGGATATCTGAGAGTCCTCCTGTGTGGTCCCAGTGATTGTGAGAAATCATGACCTCTTCTATAGAGGATGGGTCGATATCGAGGGCTTTCATATTAGAGAGAAGTATTTTTCCATTTGCCCCGGTATCAAAAAGGATCTTTGGACAGCCTTCCATCTCAATAAGACAGGCAAATCCCCAATCAGCACTCAGGCCTTCTTTGTGTACTGTATTGTCATAGATTAAGGTAATCTTCATTATAGCCTCCTTGATAATACAATTTGATTATAAGGATCTTTGTGTTACTAAAAAAGGATATTTAGGGGTATGTCAAGAAAAATAAGCCTGGAAATTTTGTAGAGAAAGTGGTTTTGATAAATAGTAATCCTTAAAAAGGAGGAGAGATGAAGGTAAGCAGAGTAGAGGAGATGAGGGCACTGGACCAATATGCCATAGAGAAACTGGGGATACCAGAAGAGATCTTGATGGAAAACGCAGGGCAGGCCGCATACTTTGTATTATTAAATCACCTTGGGATAAAAGATAAAAGGTTTATTGTGTTCTCAGGCGTTGGGAACAATGGCGGGGATGGCCTTGTTGTGGCAAGAAAGATTCACTCAAATGGCGGGGATGTAAAGGTGTTTATTCTAGGTGACATAAACAAGTATAAGGGTGGTGCAAAAAAGAATCTTGATATTACATCAAGGCTTTCTATAAAGATCGAAGTGCTCGAATCTATTGATTCAATAAAGAAAGATGTTGCCCATTGCGATGCGATTGTGGATGCAATCTTCGGCACAGGCCTGGCAAGGGATGTTGAAGGCCTCTACAGAGATGTGATCCAATTGATAAACGATAGCAGGAAGAAGGTCTTTAGCATAGATATCCCTTCTGGCGTGAATGGGGACACAGGACAGATAATGGGGGTGGCAGTGCGTGCGGACTATACTGTAACCTATGGCCTTCCCAAGATAGGGACGATGCTGCTGCCTGGGTATGATCTATGCGGAAGGCTATATGTATCGCACATATCCTTTCCTCCATCGCTCTATAATACAGATTCAATAAAGGTGGAGATCAATGATTTTATTAAACTTCCAATAAGGGATAGGGGCGGACATAAGGGGGATTTTGGTGAGGTTCTCTTTATTGCCGGCGCCGGCGCCTATTTCGGGGCCCCATATTTTTCTGCCGAGTCGTTTCTCAAGGCTGGAGGCGGATATTCCAGACTTGCCTCACCCGCATCCATGACTGCATTTATAGCTGGCAAGGGAAGCGAGATCGTATTTGTGCCTCAGAAGGAGACTGCGGCTGGGAGTATCTCTCTGGAAAATAAGGATGCGCTCCTTGACCTTTCGGAAAAGATGGATATGGTTGTAATAGGCCCTGGGCTGTCATTAAATGAAGAGACAGGCCAGCTAGTAAGGGAGCTGGTAGCAACGATCAAAAGGCCCGTTCTTGTAGACGGGGATGGGATTACTGCTGTTTGCAAGGGCTTAGGGATACTAAAAGAAAGGAAGAACACCACAATCCTTACCCCTCACCTGGGGGAGCTGTCAAGGATTACAGGCCTTGATGTTGGTGCAATAGATAAAAATAAGATAGATATCTTGCAAGAAACTTCCAAGGAATTGGATTCAATTATAGTCTTGAAGGGCGCCCATTCTCTGATAGGTTATCCTAAGGGAAGAGTCTATATCAACACAAGTGGAAACCCGGGAATGGCTACAGCAGGATCAGGCGATGTCCTCACCGGCACAATCGCCGGTATGTTCGGCTTAGGGCTTTCTATTGAGGACGCGGTAAGAAAGGGGGTCTTTATCCATGGGTTTGCAGGCGACTTAGCAGCGAGGGACAGGGGTGAAGATGGGATGACGGCGCAGGATATACTGGACTGCCTCCCTTCTGCCATGAAGATGGTAAGAGATGGCCTTGATGATAAATGGAGAGATACCTATCAGGGTGTTCGGGTTGTCTAGGAGAAGAAATAAAATAAGGGCATGGATACTTTATTGCCTTAGCAGGCGCCAGTTAGGTGTGGCATTAGGTCTAATCTCTTCTGAGCACCTTACAGGATTTATATCAATACCGCCCCTTCTGGTATATCTGCATGTAACCAGGAGATAATCAGGCCTGCATTTAGTGGATATATCTACAAACATCTGTTCGCAACAACGCTCACTAAAGCCTTTGTATTTCCTGTATGAGACAATATATTTAAGCAGGGATGCATGATCCATCTTATATCCTCTATACTTTATTATGACACTTCCCCAATCAGGCTGGAGAGTAATTGGACAATTGGTCTTCAATAGATTGGAATACAATATCTCTTCTGTATAGTTATCTCCCACCCTTAGCAATTTGGCATCCCTTTTATAATGTACAAACTCCACATCTATATCATCAATGCACACACCCTTTATTTGACTGGCCCATGTGTGATCTTTAAGGCCTTTTGCCTGAATTATCCTTAACATGAGCCATTTTGGGGCGAGTACCATCCCAAGGTCCTTTTTGATTGTACTTGCTAAATCTTTTTGTGATTCAACCCTTGTATAGCCCAGGCCGTTTAGATAGAGCTTTAATGATTTAGACTCGATCATAAATTCTGTATCAAATGGATATATGATCTCAAGGATGCCGGCATTGGGCTTGCCCTTTGGATCAAGCCATGAGAGTTCGTATGCGCGCCATATGTCATATCCATAGAATGCTGTTTTATAGTGATGTCTCTTTATAGTAAAAAGCAGAGATGGGTCGTATTTTGATGAGGGGCGGACATTTTTACCAAGAGGTGATTCCTTCATTTCATATACCTGGTGGGGTCGAGACCTTTATCATACTCAAGGGCATATTTCCTCTCAAGGCATGCAGCGCACTTGCCGCAATGGAGTTCAAGTCCTTTATAGCACGTCCATGTCATTGTAAAGTCAAAATTCAAGGCCCTGCCCTTGTCAGCGATATCCTTCTTATCAAGGCTCCCAAATGGTGCCAGAACCTTTACCCCCGTATAAGTCCCTTCTTTAGCAGCCTTTGACATTGCATGAATAAATGCCTCTTTCGTATCGGGATAGACTGGATGGTCTCCCTTATGGGATGCAATCAAGACCTCATCTATATGGAGATCTTCCGCATAACCTATAGCAATGGATAACATTATACCGTTTCTGAATGGCACAACAGTTGATAGCATATTCTTTTCTCTATAAGAACCTTCCGGGACTTCAGCCCCTGAGGTGAGGAGTGAAGAAGAAAAAAGGGTATTTATAAATGGCAGGTTTATTATTTTAAAGATTGCCCCATATTTGTCCGCCATGGCCTTGGCCACAACGATTTCTTTCTTCGAGTGTTTTGATCCGTAATCAAAGGTTAAGGCATGAATGGTCTTATATTGAGTCCCGGCGCATGCAAGGAGCACTCCCGAGTCCATTCCACCTGACAGGAGGATCACAGAATCCTTCATGGTTAGACCCCTCGCTTTCCATCAAAGATGAGTATATGGAGCCTTGGGGTCATTCGGTAACCTTGATCTTTACAAAAGTTAAATACGGATTTCATATTTTTCACCTGCTCTTTTTTTGTGGCCCCTATCGGCATGATATACACCTGCTCTTTTTTTATTTGATTTTCAGTAATAAAATTAGTTATAGCCTCAAAAGTTTCTTCTTGGGCCACGAATTTAAAGACATCTATCTTACTTAGATTGGATCGATCAAAGTACCACATACCTTCAATGTATTTTGGACTGCATACTATGGCAGCATTTTTTAAATCCGGGACAGGCACCTTTCCACTGGTTTCATACTGGAGGTGATACCCGAGCTCCAGCAATTTATCATGGAGTTCTGCTAAGCCGGATTTCCACTGCAGAAATGGTTCGCCTCCGGTTATGATTATGTTAATACATGAAGATGTTTTTACTTGTTTTATTATATCGCTACATGCCATATCGGTGTATTCATTCAGGGCATATTTTGTATCACACCAGGGACACATTGGTTCTACGCAACCGCCCAGGCGAATAAATATGGCAGGTAGCCCCACCCATGGGCCTTCCCCTTGTAGTGAATAGAAAATTTCGTTTATCAACATAAGCTATTTACTTTAGTGATTAATAATATTCTTAATCTATTTCTGCAACCTAAAGATAAGGGATAATTTATATGAAAATAGTAAATAGTAAACAGTGAAGAGTTAAAGAGTATTTACATGAAAAATACTTGGTACGGAAATAAATCATGAGGAATCTTGAGGTAATCGAGAGGCCAAAGGAAATTAGCTTCTCTCGGCTCTTTATTGCTGGATATTTGGATGGTTAAGGTTTTTGATTGATATTAATATTTCTTTTATATTACAAATCTGCTAAATATCATATTACTTATAAACCGGAAGTAGGAGGTACGGATGAAGATTATAGATGACGCTGTAAAAAGGGGAGATAAGGCCTTAAGCGAATATGAGTCAAAGAAGGTCTTAAGCAAATATTCCATCCCTGTGACAAAGGAATATCTTACGAAGGGATTGAGCGAGGCAAAGGATTGTGCAAAAGATGTAGGCTATCCATTGGTACTCAAGGGTTCATCCAGCATACTTACCCATAAGACAGAACTTAACCTGGTGGAGGTGGGTATCAGGGATGCGGCTGAGTTAGAAAAGGCCTACATGGCTATAGAAAAGAGGGGTGACGGCAAACTGGATGGGATACTGGTACAGGAGATGATTAAAGGGGAGAGAGAACTGGTGGCAGGGCTGATAAGAGACCCTCAGTTTGGCCCGTGTGTGATGTTTGGTCTGGGTGGCATATTTACTGAGGTTCTAAAGGATGTCACATTTAGGGTTGCTCCCTTAGAAGAGATTGATGCCCTTGAGATGATGGATGAGATAAAGGCAAAAAAGATCCTTTCGGAATTCAGGGGGAAACCAGCAGTAAATAGGCAAGTCTTAGCAAACATACTTATAAATATTGGAAGGATTGGCCTCGAGATAGATGAAGTGGCCGAGATTGACATAAACCCTTTAATCATAAAGGAAGATACCCCGGTAGCTGTGGATGCCCTGATTGTCTTAAAGTAATTACGGGGTCAGGTCTCAACATTTGATATTTTAAAGCATACCATGCAATTAAACCAGGTAGTTGGAGAAGAATGTCAAATGTTAAGACCTGACCCCTTCCTCATTATGGCCCCCATGACCGATCTGTCTCATGTAGCATTTCAAGAGATAATAAGAGGGTTTGGTGGGTGCGACCTCTTTTGTTCTGAGATGCTGAATTCCAGGATATTACCATCAGAAAGACCTGGGGATTCTATATATCTAAAGTGGGCGAACCCCAAAGACCTTATTCTCCAGATAGTGGGTAATGATCCTGAACTAATGAGGGATGGGGCCAGAAGGCTTGCCGGTTACAGGCCATGGGGCATAGATATTAATATGGGCTGCTGGCTGAAAAAGATTACAATGCACGGGTGGGGGGTTGCCTTGATGAAAGACATCAAACTCGCCCGGAATGTAGTGGAGGCTGTGCGTAGCGTTGCAGATGTTCCCCTATCTGTAAAGATGAGGTTGGGGTATTCTCTTGATAAGACCTATCTGGCGGATTTTGTGGAGATGCTCGGCTCCTCAGGCGTAGATTTCATTGTGTTGCACCCAAGAACAGCCATGGATGGGCTTGCAAGACCAGCGAGATGGAAATACATAGCTATGGTAAAAGAACACAGCTGCCTACCCGTAATAGGAAATGGGGATGTGAATAGCCCGCAAGACGCATTTGAGCTAATAAAACAGACCAGGTGCGATGGTGTCATGATTGGGAGGCAGGCCTTAAGGCAGCCCTGGATATTCAGGGATATAAAGGCACTACGAGCAGATAAACCTTTGGGAGAAAGCCCTGATTTGCAGGGCGTAATTGTGGATTTGTCTTCTCTTTTGGAGACACATTTTCCACCGGATATTGCCATAAAGAGATTCAAAAAGGCTATCCCCTGGTTGGCTACAAACCTGAAGTTCGGGCATTACCTTACAAAGGAGGTAAGCAAGATAAATGGTATGGAAGATATTCGCCTTAAGATAAAGGAGATCTTTGCAGCTGGCATTATCTGATAATACCTTGAATTTTTCCTATACATTAAGTATACAAATACCAGTTCGGCATTCTTACAACAAGTGGGATCGTATCAGGATATATTATGAGATTTAGGAGGAAGGAATGAATCAAATAGACCTTATGAAGGAGTTGCACATATCCTCAGATAAAAAGATGGTGTTACTGGTAATAGATGGCCTTGGCGGCCTGCCCGGGAAGGATGGGAAGACGGAATTAGAGGCTGCTAAAACCCCTAATATGGATAGCCTCGCTCTAGATTCAATCTTAGGCCTATCCACACCCGTAGTACCTGGTCTCACACCAGGAAGCGGGCCAGGACATCTTGCACTGTTTGGTTATGACCCTTTGGAGTATCAGGTAGGCCGGGGGGTATTGGAAGCACTGGGTGTAGGGCTTGAGATTACCCCCAAAAGTCTTGCTGCAAGGGGTAATTTTTGCAGCCTGGATCCAGCAACTCATGTGATAACAGACAGGCGCGCAGGCAGAATCCCAACAGAGGAATGTGCCAGATTGGTAAGTAAGCTTGAATCCATAAAGATAGATGGTATAGATATCATTATAAGGCCTGTAAAGGATTATCGTTTCGCTCTGATTTTAAGTGGTGATGGGCTCGTTGGCTCTCTTACAGAGACAGACCCTCAAAGGACAGGGGTAAAGCCATTACCTGTAAAACCCCTGCGAAAAGAGGCTGAAAAAAGTGCAGAGATTATAAACGAGTGGATAGGAAAGGCCTTTGAGATCCTAAAGGATGAAAGGCCGGCTAATGGCTGTACATTAAGGGGAATTGCAAAAGACCCAGGGCTCCCTTCCTTCTCGAATGTATATGGGCTTACCCCATGTGCAATTGCCACATACCCCATGTATAAAGGAATCGCACGCCTGGCTGGTATGGAAGTGGTGGCCGCAGGGGATACCATTCAAAGTGAGGTCGAGACATTGAAAGATAGGTGGGGAGATTATGATTTTTTCTTTTTCCATGTAAAAAAGACTGATTCTGCAGGTGAAGATGGTGATTTTGACCGCAAGGCAGAGATAATAGAAGAGACTGATAGCATCATTCCCGGTATCATGGCATTGAAACCGGATGTGTTTATTATCACAGGTGACCATTCTACTCCTGCTGCACTTAAGTCACACTCATGGCATGAGCTGCCGATCCTTTTTTATGCAAATCACATAAGAAAGGATAGTGTAGCTGAATTTGGAGAGAGGGCTTGCATGCAGGGAGGGCTGGGGCACATAAGACACCTCGATATCATGCCTTTGGCAATGGCACATGCAGAGAAACTCATAAAGTATGGGGCATAATGGAATAGTGAACAGTGAATAGTAAAAAAGGTGTTGAGTGTTGAGTGATTAAGAATAGTCGAGAGTCGAAGAGACAAAAGATAAAATATAAAAAAATAGTTTTATGGGAAATGTAGGGGCCTTTTGCCCTCATCGGCCCGCTTAAGGAAAATATGCTTCGCAGAGATAGAATCTGTATGAAAATAGTTGTAAGTGGTTTATTTGTCAGTAGTTTGTGGTATATTGGGAGGTGATTATCCTATCTGGGGGGTTTACAACGGACAAATATACTAATGACTACTAACAGGGACATGAGTAATCTTGAACCAATCGAGAGGCAAAGAGATTTACCTCGTGATGGGAAAGGAGTTTTCATTGAGTCCTAAAAAGGTTGTTGCAATTGTATTTGGCGGTGTATCAACAGAGCATGATGTCTCTATTGTATCTGCAGCATCGATTGCG
>JAYEFR010000048.1:0-13029 GCA_034716155.1 Thermodesulfobacteriota bacterium | reverse complement strand
AGGCAAAGAGATTTACCTCGTGATGGGAAAGGAGTTTTCATTGAGTCCTAAAAAGGTTGTTGCAATTGTATTTGGCGGTGTATCAACAGAGCATGATGTCTCTATTGTATCTGCAGCATCGATTGCGGAAAATATTGACAGGTCTCTATTTGAACCAATATATGTGGCTATAGAGAAAAAGGGGATGTGGTTTATAGGGCCAGGCGCATTTGACCTTTTGCGGAAAAAGTCCAGGCATGATGTAGACAGAGTGGTCTTATCAATCGACCCTGAGAAGAAGGGTTTTATCTCTGTAGATAAAGGTAATACCCTTACTCCTGTAGATGTGGTCTTTCCTGCGCTCCATGGGCCAATGGGTGAGGATGGAACTATACAGGGGTTGTTCCACCTTGGAAGGATCCCTTATGTGGGCTGCGATGTCTTGGCGTCTGCTATGGCAAACGACAAGGACATGACAAAGAGGATTCTTGCCGAAAAGGGGATACCGGTAGTGCCCGGCATGTGTATAAAAAGGTTTATATGGGCTGCATCTAAGGATGATATCATAGCTGAGATAGAGAAGCGCCTTACCTTCCCTGTATTTATAAAACCCGCCACCATGGGCTCCAGCATTGGGATTGCAAAGGTGGCAAAATTAAAAGATATAAGGGGTGCTATCGAGGAGGCATTTAAATTTTCTGATAAGGTGCTGGCGGAAAAGGCAATAAATGATCCTATTGAGATCGAAGTGGCTGTGCTGGGAAATGATGAACCAAAGGCATCTGCCCCGGGTCGGATTATACCGGGTAATGAGTTTTATGACTTTGATGCAAAGTATATAGATACCACCTCGGAGCTGATTATCCCTGCTAAAGTAGATACGGTCATCTCAGATAAGATAAGGGGGCTGGCTGTAGATGCATTTATTGCTATAGGTGGAAAAGGGCTGGCACGTGTAGACTTCTTGGTCTCTGGAGATACCTGCTATGTAAACGAAATAAATACCATGCCAGGATTTACAAGCATATCCATGTATCCCAAGCTGTGGGAGAAGACAGGGATTCCTTACACTGAGCTTATCACATCATTGATAGGGCTTGCGTTAGAAAGTGCTCAGGAAACAGAAAGCTTAATAAAGACCATTGATCTCGAAAAGGGTCTGGATTTATAATAAGAAACCTTTATTTTTCCCGACTCTCGACTATTTTTAATCACCCAACACCCAAAACTCAACACTTTTTTTACGAATCACTATTTTCGTCGGGCCCTTATTCGCCTATTACGGACCTTTTCTTTTATCCTCTGGATATGGCCTCTTCCTAGACCTTTAACCTCACAGCCGAGTTCAAAATATCGCTCGATTCTCCTGTCATCAAGGATGCCGAAACAATCTATAATTGCAGCAGGCCCACCTATCATGCCTATCAAATCATCCGGATCAAGGTTTAAATACTCCTGATGCCTCACTGCAAAGACAACTGCATCTGCGCCGCCAATGGTCGATTCAATGTCTTTTTTTATTCTTAATTTCTTTAGACCCTCCTGGTTTCTGAAGAATCGGGCCAGAGACTGGCCTGTTGCAGGGTAGCTGTCTTGCTTTTCAAACTCCCACCAGTGTTTAACATAAGGATCATGCACCCGTATCTCTCCACCCATTTCAGCAATCTTTCTGACCATCAACTCAGAGCCACTATAGCGTGTATCACCTACATCTTCCCTGTAAGATGCCCCCAGGATAGTAACCAGGGATGCTGCAACGATCTTTCCCATATTACGCAGGGCATCTCGTATTAGATCCACTGCATGAAGTGACCTGGTATCATTGATATTGGTGGCTTCAGGGGTTATCGTAAACAATTCATCTTCAAATCCCATTAGGTGTCTATAGGCCCAAATACCAAGGCCGCCATCTTTAGGCAGGCAATATCCGCCTATACCCGGACCCGGGAAGATAATATTGCTATGGGTGGGCCGAACCTTGATTGCGTTTATGACCTTGATCAAATCAACACCATTTTTCTCGCAAAAATTACTCCACTCATCCATGAATGCAAGGATGGCAGCCCGATAGCTGTTTTCAACGATCTTGCATGTCTCGCTCTCAATAGGCCTGTCAAGTACGGTTAGGGGATAATCTTCTACATTTAGGACATCCGTCAGGAATTTTTTCACCTTTTTCCTGCTTTTATCATTAATTCCGCTACACACACGCCAGAAATCACGGATAGACCTTACATAATCACGGCCTGGCATGACCCTTTCATAGCTGTGAGCGAGCAGAGGCTCTTTCTTTATTCCCCTTTCTAAAAAGGCCCTTTTTATGGAAGGGTAGGCGATATACTCTGTGGTCCCAGGCGGCACTGTGGTCTCTATAAGCACCAGGCATTCAGGCGTAATCTTCTCACCGATTATCCTGATAGACTCCTCTAGCGCCTTTATCTCTGCGCTACCTGATGAGACATCGCCGATATCCCTCTTTAGAAAATCGCACTGCACATCAACAATGACCACATCAGCCAGCTTGAGGGCGTCGTAGGTATATGTGGCTATCAGGGTCTTTTTATCTATGACACAGCGCTTGATCAAGACATCAACCTCTGGGTCTTCTGCCTTTACCGGGGATATGCCACTATTCAGCATGGGGATCTTCCAGAAGCTCCGTGTGCTCGGCCGCTGCATGCCTATGACAAACTTTTTGCTTTTGCCGGTCTTATCTGAAGAGTCTGCAACAACTGCGGCCATCACTGCCCCGACAAATCCAAGCCCCATGACAACCACAATCTCTTTGCCTTCTTCCCTCTGCTCAGAGACAATTTGTTCAAGCCGTTCAAATTCATGTCCGTAGGCCTCTTCTTTAGGAAGGGGAAATCTTTTTCCATCAGGGCTTTGTGAATATTCCATAAACGCTCCTTTATTTAGCCGTTAGGGGTTATGCCCTTGATCTCTTTTGTTGCGTGCCGTTGTTAGCCACTCCAGAAAAAAGGCGATAAATATAGCCAGGATCAAGCCTGCAATAAGGCTTAATACAACTAATAGACGAGGGTTCTTACTATAGTCGATATATGAATAAGGAGATTGAAGTATCTGTATGGCACTAGAATATTTATTCTGCAGGTATTCTATGTTTAGATCATTGGCATTGTTTGCAAGTGTGACTATCTGGTTTCTAATCTCCTCCAGGCTTTTCTCAACATACTCTATGTGGACACCTGGATTTTCACCTTGGGCACTGGTCTTTTTTATTGCAGCCAGCATTTCCTCCAGATACTCCTTGTCCACCCCCAGATTTTTTGCAGCCACATCTGCATCGAGTGCCCTCTTTAAAAGGAAGGCTATGTAGTCTTTTTCAGATAGTTTCTCGATGATGGATGAATCCAGTAACACAGAAGAGGGAGGCCCGGTTCCCTGCTGTGTATTTAAAGGGATTTCTTTTTCGCGTCTTTGCCAGGCATCTTGCAGCAGCTTTTGTGCTATACGAGCCTCTGCATCTTTTTTCCTTCTCTGTCTTTCAAGTTCTTTTATCCTGTATTGGTATTTCTGAATCAGGTTATCCTTTTGTCTGGTTAAATGAGATATTGTAACTATTGAGTCTATTTTCTTTAGATCAATATCTTTAATCGTCTCCAATGATTCTTTTATATCTATAAATGATTTACCAGTCTTTGGAGATCTATAATAGCCGGCTTCTTTGATCCTGTCCTCTAGAAATGAAGCATAGTTTCCCAGGCTGGAATTCAGTATCCCAATAGTATCAAGGTAGTCATGATTACTTAGTGGTTTGTCCAAAGGGCTTATGGCTAATAACGGCTGCTTTACATATTGCTCCGCAAACTTATCCTTGTATGTGCTTATAACAGAGAGTAAAATTTCTCCCCTTTCTTCAGGACTAAATGCCCCTTTTGGATGTGATTGGGTAAAGTTTAAATAAAATTGAGTGGGTAAATAGATGTATGTCTTGTTTTCTCTTTCCATGGCTGCCATCTTTTCCTTGATTTCCGCCGGGATAAAGGGATTTATAGACACAAAACCCCTTGGTTTATTTATGAATATCTCCCTGAGCTCGTTATCTTCTATGACAGTTGCTGCATTTGTTAGAACCTCAGGTCGGATAATATCATGCATGTCAAATTGACTCCCATCCGGGTTTTTGTGTTTCTCAATCCCTGAGAAATTGAGACCGATAAAAGTCGTTGTCTTGCTATGTGCATTAGAAATGCTCCATCCCGCAGCTAAGAGCACTGCTATGACGCAGATGCCCGCAATCAACCACTTCCTCCCCCACAGCACAGATAAGATCTCCGACAAATCTATCTCATCCTCGTAGTACCCAAGTCTTTCTTTTTCTTCTTCCATAATCTGCCCTCTAAGTGTTTCTGGTCTTTAAAAGTTATTGTTTTCTTGACCCTTAACTGTGTACCCTCTTAATCCTTAGTCCTGTCTTTATCATCTCATATTCCTTACCGCAATGAGAACACCTTAAATCTTCATCTACTCTGTTCCCGCACTCGCACATCCAGCCTATCTGTCTGGCAGGGGAGCCAATTATCAATGCATGAGCAGGTGCACCCCTTGTGAGAGTGGCCCCTGCACCAATAAATGCATATTCACCTATGGTATAGCCACAAATGATGGTAGCGTTTGCGCCGATAGTTGCCCCACTCTTTACAAGGGTAGGTCTTGTTTCCTCCATTCTTGATATATGGGCCCTTGGATTAAAGACATTGGTAAACACCATAGAGGGACCGCAAAATACATTATCTTTCAAGGTAACGCCTTTGTAGATAGAGACATTATTCTGAATCTTGCACCCATTACCTATTACCACATCAGGGCCAATAACGACGTTCTGCCCGATGGTGCACCCTTGACCTATCCTGGAATTCTCCAATATATGGCAAAAATGCCAGATCTTTGTAGCCTTTCCTATAACTACATTCTTATCTATGTAACTGGATTCATGCACAAAAAAAGGTCTTGGCACATACTTATCTGATGTTAGATAGATCTTCCTCCCATTATTATTCAAAGAATCCTGACTGGCCTTGAGCACCCTTAATACATCTATGCCCTCTTTTGCATCTGTAATCGGGGTATTTCTACCTTTTATGCACTCTATGAAATGCCGGCATTCTTCCCTTAGGGGTTCCATCTGCGGGGTATCCACTTTTATGGCCGCTTTTTTATCTGGAACAGGATAGCCTTGCTTCCAGTTTATATCATGGGGGTATAAAAGGAGCTTTTCTCCCCACGGTGCAGTATCATTAAATACAGCCATCTTTTTATTGCCTACCACAACAAGCCTCTGTTCCTTATACGGATGTAGCCAGGATACAAATACATGTGCCTTCAGCCCGCTGGGAAAATCCATGTGAGTGGTTGTTACATCTGCTATTTTTTTGTGCAGATAATTGCCGCCGACAGCAGAGACTGCCTCTGGGGATTCAGAGGCCACCGACAGGATCATGGATATATCATGTGGTGCAAAACTCCAGAGGATATCCTCCTCGCGCCTGATCTTGCCAAAATTGAGCCTGTTTGAATATATATAGTTTATCCTGCCAAGGTCTCCATCCTTGATCATCTCTTTCAGCCTTATAAAGGCCGGGTGATACTGCAAAAGGTGCCCTACCATTAGAATCCTGGAATGGGCGGTGGCAATATCTAAAAGCTCTGAGGCATCATCCAGATTAAGAGCCAAGGGCTTTTCTACATACACATCCTTCCCTGATAAGAGCGCCTCTGTAGCAAGGGAAAAGTGCATGGCAGCGGGCACAGCCAGCACAACGCCATCTATCTCTGGATCACCCAATATCTCCTGGTAGCTTATAGTACATTTCACATTGGGATATTGCTTGCTAAAACTCTCAATGGTGGTTCCATTGCTATCGCATATGCTGTGCAAAACCCCTAGGCCGGCATAGTTTCTTACCAGATTTTCCCCCCAGTAGCCTGCGCCTACCACAGCTATTGATATCTTTCTTGAGGAATCTACTGAACTCATAGTTTTTATCCCTTATCCTTTCATTTTCAAATCTTTATTAGCCTTTTTGCTTAACAACAAATAGTTTCTCCTAAAAATTTATGTCTTTTGACTGTGGACTGTCGACTCATGACTCTTGACTATCCTTTCGCCCCTTATACTATGTTCATGATTATATCTGCAATATGTCTCTGATCTTTAATATCAAGATATGGATGCATGGGTATACTGAAAATCGTCTCGCATGTATTCTCGCTCACAGGGAGGTCTCCCTTTTTATAGTTCAACCTTGAAAAGGCGGCCTGCATATGCAGAGGAATAGGATAATAGATGGCTGTAGGGATAGAAGATGCGCTGAGTGTTTTAATGATTTCATCCCTATGTGTACTAAGCAGTGAATATTGTGCCCATGCACTTTTCACCTCCTTTGATACAAAGGGAGGGCTTGCCTTATCGCTACTGGATAAAAATTTAGTATATCTGTCTGCTACTAAGCATCTAAGTTCGATCTCCTTTGGAAGTATCTCAAACTTTGCAAGAAGAATCGCAGCCTGAATAGTATCTAGCCTGCCGTTTATCCCAACCCTGATATTGTCATACTTATAGGATCCCTTGCCGTGTATGCGAATGGAGCGCATCTTTTCTGCCAAGTCAGGGCTATTTGTAAATACCATACCTCCATCACCATACCCGCCTAAAGGCTTTGCAGGGAAGAATGATGTAGCAGCAATATCTGTTAGGCTTCCAGCCTTGGCTTCATTATATTCAGCGCCAAATGCCTGCGCAGCATCCTCTATGACAAAGAGGTTATTAGCCGATGCAACGGAGTTTATCCTGTTATAATCAGCAGGCTGTCCAAAGATGTCTACAGCGATAATCCCTTTAGGCCTCAGATGTTCATAGCCATCAGGCAGCGGGTAGATATCCGACTTCTTTTGTTTCAATGCCTCTACAGCGAGTTCAAGCATGTTTGGGTCTATATTAAATGTGTGTGGATCTATATCTACGAATATTGGGGTGGAACCAAGGAGAGCAATGACCTCTGCAGTGGCTATAAATGTAAAGGGGGTTGTAAATATTGCATCTTTAGGCCCTACATCATAAGCCATAAGGGCCATGAGCAGGGCATCTGTGCCGGATGAACACGCGATAGCATCTTCAACACCCACATAACCAGCAAGATTTTCTTCTAAGGTTTTTATCTCCGGGCCCATGATATACTGACCATGGGCCAAGACCTTTTTTATGTTGCCGACTATCTTTTCATAGATGCGAGCCTGCTGTTTTTTTAAATCAATAAATGGAATACCCATAATATCTCCTAAAATTTAACACCACTTTGCCAAAAGGTGTGAAGCATCTCTTTTTAAAGATTTTTATGCATCCATCCTGAGGTATTTATTCTTATTTAACGTATATATATTCAGGAATCAAGCAAGTTAAAATTTAACAGCAGGAAAGATTTAAAAGGCCTTGAGCTTGACATGGTCTGGGCAAGAGTTATATTATACCCAATCATTAAGTAAATATTAAATGAGGAGGTAAGATATTATGATGGAATATCCGTTGTTACTGAGGTCTTTTCTTTTGAGAGCAGCAAAATTTTTCCCAAAAAAGGAACTTGTATCTGTCTACCCTGATGAGACATTCCGCTATACCTATGCAGACTATTTTAAAAGGACATGCCAGCTCGCCCATGCGCTCGAATCATTAGGAGTCAAAAGGGGAGATAGGGTAGCCAGCTTTGCGCTTAACAACCACCGACACATGGAACTTTATTTCGGTGTTTCTTGTATGGGCTCTGTACTCCATACGGTCAATCCAAGGCTTCCCCTTCACCATATGGCCTATGTGATAAATCATGCCGAGGACAAGGTTATCTTTATAGACGAAGATCTTTTATTCCTGATAGAGGGAATAAAAGATCAACTAAAGACGGTCAAACACTTTGTTATCTTATCTCAAAGCGGCAAGATGCCTGAAACAAGCCTCTCTCCCGTATGTTTATATGATGAGTTGATTTCAGGGTTCCCCGAGGAGTATGATTTTCCCGCAGACCTAGACGAGTGGTCTCCTGCCTTTATCTGCTATACCTCTGCAACTACCGGTGATCCTAAAGGGGTTGTATACACTCACAGAGGACTTGTATTACACAGCTATGCAGTAGCCGTGACCCTTGGAGGTTCAGAAGACGCTTGTATACTGCATATAGTCCCCATGTTCCACGCAAATGCATGGGGAGGCCCTTTTATAGGGGCGATGTTAGGATGCAAGCAGGTCTTTCCAGGGCGAGATGTGCTAAACATGGAGTCCACCTGCAGGATGATAGCCGAGGAGAAGGCAACCTTTACAGCAGGGGTGCCTACCCTATGGATGATGCTCTATGACTACTTGGAAAAAGGTGGGTGGCATGACTTTTCATCACTTAAAGCTATATACAGTGGAGGAGCAGCCTGTCCAAGGTATCTTATGGAGGGATTGAACGAAAAGTATAACTTCCCGGTCGTTCAAGCATATGGAATGACCGAGACATCCCCTCTTGCACTTGCAGCCCTTCCGAAGAGCTCCATGGCTGACTGGCCTTTGGACAAGATTTATGACGTGAGATCCAGCGCAGGCCTTCTTGCTACAGGGCTAGAGATGAAGATAGTTAATGACAATGGAGAAGAGGTCAAGGCCGATGGCAAGGAATGGGGAGAGATCTTGCTAAGGGGTCCATGGATAGCAAAGGAATATTATAAGGATCCTGAGCGGAGTAAGGAGTATTTTGGAGGAGGATGGCTCCACACCGGCGATGTGGGTACCATAAATGAAGAAGGTTATGTAAATCTTGTGGATAGGACAAAGGATCTGGTTAAGAGTGGAGGCGAGTGGATATCTTCAGTTGATCTTGAAAATGCCATTATGGCCCATCCAAAGGTGTCGGAAGCTGCAGTTATAGGGATTCCACATCCCAAGTGGCAGGAAAGACCAATGGCATGTATAGTGCCTGTCCAGGGTGAAACTGTTACAGAAGAGGAGTTAAAAGAGTTTTTAAAAGATAAGGTCAAGGCCTCATGGTGGATACCGGATAAATTTGTGATTATGAACGAGATTCCAAAGACCAGTGTTGGTAAATTCAGCAAAAGGGACTTAAGAGAGATGTATGCCGGTGGTAAACTAAAGTAAACAAAGGAGTATCTAAAGGGCCAGAAAGATAGACTTAAAGTAACTGCTCAGGTTATTAGCCTGAAAGCTATTAGACTGAAAGATACTGATATCCCCTGGGTGGCAAAAGCCGTATTTGGGAAGTATTATACTTGAATGGATATGCTATTATTGGGATTTGTAAATCTTTTCCTTAAAAACCTTCAGCCTTTAGCCTATTCACATATAGTAGTTAGGGCTTAAATCATTATTTAAGGAGGCTCGCAAAAAGGTGGTCTTTCATATACGAGCCCCCTTATTATATATGTTAGTGTATAATACATATAGTATTTTGAATAAATAAAAGAGGAGCAAACTATGTTTAAAGGCAAATTGTTCTGGTATACTATGATGGCAGGAGCAATCGGAGGCTGGATTCTCGGAATATCCGGGCTTGTTCACCCATCCAAAAATGATGTGATAAAGAAGGGCCAGCAGGCTGTTCTCTGCATTTGGGCCCTTGGGCATCCGCTAGAATTGCTTCTCTCTTCCAGGATAGGGAAAAAGAAGGGGGTCTCCCTTTTAAGAACAGTGGTGAAGACATTACTGTTCGGCTTTACCTGGTGGCTTCCCTTGAAACTGGGAGTGATCAAGAAATAATATTCTGTTTTATCTGGAAAAAGGTGATTGCCCAAGGGATCAAATCTGCGGCTTGCCGACGTAGGCACTCTACTATTCACTCTTCGAGCAAGGGGCGGTGGCGGCCATGCGGAGGTGGTGGAGACAGATGGCCCCGGCGCCGCGAACGTCTCTGCATGTTCTGGCGAAGCTCTTTCAGTTTCTGCTGTTGATCCGGATTCAACTCCCGGGCAATTTCAGCAAAGGTCTCATCCATGATTTGATCGAACTGCGGCTTGAGTGTATCTCGCAGGGCATGAAGCTGTGCGCCTGATCGATTCACGATTACCCGGATGGCCTGTCTTTGTTTTTCGGACAGGTCAAGTTGTCTCGCGAGATGGTGCATGAGAAATCTGGCCGGAGGGTTTTTGTGAAAACTTGCGATGCGTTCATGCACAAACCATTGTGTCGTAAACGAGCCTGCCAGACACCCAAGGATAAAGATCAGCAGGATGCCGCTTAAGAGTTTCAGTTTTTTCATTGTGTACGCTCCTTAGATCCCGATGATACTGGCCAGCGTATATTCAACCGGCCCGCTGAAAAACACCTGCGCCACATCGTACTGTGGGGAAAAATCATACCCGATCATGGCGGCTGCCATGGAAACAATCAGGATACCCACCGCCGGTGCGAGCCTCCAGACGAGCAGTTCGAATTGTGGGAAGAATGCCATTTCCTTGTTCAGTGGTCCGAGCCGCCTGACATCCCGCATTACCTTGTCCTGCCAGCTATCATCCAGGACTGGCACGTCTTTCGAAAGGTATGTCTCTTTCAATACCCCTTCGATCCTTGCCCAACGTTTTTTTAGGGTTGTCATTTGCACATCTCTCTTATTTTTTCTGCTAAATTCTAATATATCCATTGCGAGAATTTGTTGTTCACAACGAATATATTTTTATAAATCTCAAATATCTTTGCCTGGATCTTCGAGCAGTTTCTTCAGCTTGCCGCGTGCCCTAAATGCACGCACCTTCACATTGATGCTGCTCCACCCCAGCAGACGAGCCGCCTCCTTCACGGAATATCCCTTGAGAGAGACAAGCTCCAGCACCATACGCTCTTGCGCTGAAAGATGAGATAGTGCCCATTCAATCACATCCCTTGCCTCTTTTTGTCTGCTGAAGCGTTCATATTGCTCCTTGGATTGATCCGTAACGACCTGATCGATCCAGTCCGTATGGGATGTCCCCAATGTCGTCATCGACAGTTCCCGAGAGCGGTATCGGATCCTCCAGTAATCATGGCACGTCCTAATCGCAATGCGGGAAATCCAGCTCTTGAAGCTGCCTTTGTGTTTGAACTGCGGGAGAGACTGGTACGCTCGTACAAAGACGTCGTGACAAGTCTCTGCTGCTTGATCATAATGTACATGAGAGGAAACGATTTTCATCACGTAATCCTTATACCTGTTTACCAAAATTTCATACTGGTTAACCTCACCATTTAATATGTGCTTAATAATCTGAAGATCGTCTGTTTCCGTGAGTTCATTCTGATTCCAGCTCATCTAGGGGCCTGTTTTTTTATTTAAGTTCTACATGTATTATATTTCACGGTCAACCGCGAGATAAAACCGGGCCAGGGGAACAAATTTTCCTGGCCCGGGGAGATCATTTACCTTTCGCCATATCTTCTTGCAGGAATGTATCGACTTGATGTCTTCTCAACTTGCGCCTTTCCCCCATGCGCTTGTGTAGCTTCTTATGTGCATCCATAAGCCGTTCCCTCTGTTCTGGGGTGAGCACCTTGTTTATCTCCGAAGCCACCCTGGCGTGAATGACCCACATTTCTTCCTTGGCAGAACTCATCTCGTGGTATGCTGCCCTTGCAGCGTCTTCATCAAAGTCCGTAGCCGATATAACGCTTTGCATCTTCTCATGGACCGCATGCATGATCTCCATGGCCTGTTCCTGTTCACCTTGCTGCGCAGATAGGATGTCTTGTACCTGTTGCTTCTGCGCATCGCTTAAGTCGAGTTCCCTCATCATATGCTCCATGCCGAAGCCTCGATGTAGCCCGGGAAAGTGTTTGGCATAAGCGCTGAATGCCACGCCGACCACCAGCATTATGACCACGGCCGTAATGATTCCTTTCTTTGTCTTCATTTAAATCCCTCCGTAAAAGTTTTTTGTGAGAACGCGTTCTTTTGACAACTCCAACGTCGTTTGGAGTGCCCTCCTGGTTACAGGAAACATGATCATGCATGTTGTGGAGATTGGTCGGATCATACGACGATCGAGAGGTGTATCCGTACTGGTTGTCATGAAGGAACCAAGCGCATGCTTGAGTATTCAATTTGGAGCGGGCTAATTTCTCTATTCCTTTTCAATACCCTGCAAACGTGCTATGCGCTCGGTAAGTGGAGGATGGGAATAGTAGAACCAGGCAAAGAGTGGGTGGGGATGGAGATTTGCCAGATTATCTTTTGCCAGTTGCCTTAATGCGCTGCATAAAGGGCGTGTGGTTTTGAGGAGCAACCATGAATAATCGTCCGCCTGCCTTTCGAATCTTCTGGAAATGGCCGACCAGACAGGTGTAAAGAAAAAAGAGATGGGCTTGAAAAGGACAGCAAGAAGTAAGAGCCCTACGTATGGAATGCTTTCTTCGAAACCGAATGTCTTGTACATAACAGGCCACTCAATCAGACGATAGGCGATATAAAGAGCGAAAAAAGAGACGATTTGTGTAAGCATGAGTTGTTTTATGATATGCCTTTTTTTTAAGTGCCCTATTTCGTGGGCTAACACCGATAGGATCTCCTCGGTTGTGTGTGACTTAAGGAGAGTATCATATAAGACGATGCGCTTGGTTTTGCCTATACCGGTAAAGTAAGCGTTTGTATGCTTGCTCCGTTTTCCTGCATCTACCTGATAGATGCCACCTACCTTTATCCCAACCCTTTCTGCTATAGAAATAATCCTCTCCTTAAGGTCGTGATCTTCTATTGGCTCATACTTGTTAAACAAGGGGGCTATAATGAGAGGATAGAGCCATAAGACAAGCAGCTGGAAGGAAGCAAAAAACACCCAGACCCACAACCACCATGAATTTTTGGCATAACAGATTAAACCCAGTAAGGGGCAGAGCAAGAGGGCCATCAATATGGCTGAGATCAAAAGGTCTTTCAATAGGTCCGATGCCCATAATTTAGGGGTTATGGTACTAAAGCCATAATTTTCTTCGATTACAAACGACTCATACAGGCTGAAAGGGATATCTAAAATGCCCTTTATTAAAGCAAGGGCAACAAAGAAGATAAACCCTGA
>JAYEFR010000047.1:0-4355 GCA_034716155.1 Thermodesulfobacteriota bacterium | reverse complement strand
AATTATGTATATGATACGCTAAGAGAGCTAAAAAGTGTAGACAAGCTAGCACACCTTTTCTGCACCTGTCTAAATTATGCTTACAGCGGAAGGCCTGTGTCTACCCGCGGTTGGAAGGGGCAGATAGTAGACTCAATACGAGACCTTCAGCTTGTTGCTACAACGGGTGATTTCAAGATATTCTGGATCGGGCTAAGGACACCTCATCTAAAGCGTGGTGAAGAGCGCGCTATTGTTAACAAATTAAATAGGGAATTTCCATACAACCTGGCAGTCTTTTCTAACGATATGGACACCCAGTGGAACTTTGTAAATGTAAAGCTGATCTCAGATATCGATGAAGAAAATAAGGATGTTATTAGACGCAAGATTGTTCGCAGAATTCATATCGACGAAACCGAACGCATAAGAACTGCAACAGAACAAATCTCCAAACTCAATATTATAGACGAGAATATATCTCCTTTAGAATTACAGAGAATTCACGATGATGCATTTGATGTAGAGCAGGTCACGGAGAAATTCTTTAGCGGTATTGTTCGAGCAGGGCGGGTTGTCGAAAAAGGGTTTATTCACATTTTTGATGGTTTAAAAAAGAACTTAATCCAGCAAGCCGGCGATAGACAATGGGCTCATGAATATACATTGCAGTTTTTAAGCAGGATAATGTTTCTCTTATACAGAAGAAACGCTGGCTTGGCGATGATCCTGAATTCTTAAAGAAATATTGGGAGACATATAAACGTACAAATAGCCCTAACGATATGTTTGTAAGCAAGTGGCTTAACGTTTTATTCTTTGAGGCATTTAATAAAAGATATTCTCATCCGGAATGGATGCCTAAAGAGTTTCACTCAATACTACAGATGGCGCCATATCTTAACGGGGGGCTTTTTAAGCAAAACGGCCTGGACAATAGACATTCTGTACTAATTTCTGACAAAGATTTTGAAGAGGCCTTCAATTTTTACCAGCGTTACAACTTTACGATAACAGAGAATACCCCGGTTGACCAGGAGGTCGCGGTTGATCCGGAGATGATAGGAAATGTCTATGAATCCCTGGTCAATATTAGTGAAGAAGTCGACACACAGGGGGAGGCAGGGATTTTCTACACACCAAGAACTGAGATCGCTCTTATGTGCAGATTGGCCATGGTGGATCGACTAACTAAAAAATTGGGACAAGACACCCGCAATAAACTCTATGAAATGGTATTTGCATTTGAGGATGATGATAAAGAAGCAGCAGATACTGTAATTGCCAAGGCCTCTCTTTGGCCGAAAAGTGCATATAACTGCTATTATGTTGTGAGTTCACCTAACCACCTAAGAATAAATGAGTATTCGGTTTGAGGTCAGGAAACGCAATATTGTTTGTAAAAACAATAGGATATCGTCATATAGTACCAGATGCTTAAATAAACTGTTAACATAATAATTGGTGTTGGACCATACCTCTCCTAACCTGGCCGGCAGTTGCACCTCGGCTTTAGAGGCTGTCCAGCCAGGCCATAATATCTTCTTTATTTTCCCAATCAATCAATTCTTCTATTTTAGGATCATGGGTTAAAACAGATTGGGTATATTTGATAAATTGATTTTGTATCTCTCTCCTGCGAGTCAGATCCAGATGGAGGTAAACCGTTGTTGATTGCATATCTTCATGGCCTAAATGGTTTTTGATGTCGGATAAAGAAAAGCCGGAAGAGAGCATATTAACAGCACACGAATGGCGGAAGCTGTGAACGGGGTTGATTCTTTTCAGGCGTTTAGGAGTGAGCGTTATGGATAGATATTTTTTGCAGATTCGATAAATGCCATGCCTTGTAAATTCCCTTCCGCTCTGATTGATAAACATGCGGTGTTGATATAACGGTCTTGGGGTTACACGGTATTTGGCGATATAAAGCTCGAGGAGTTGAATGGTTTTCGGCCACAGGCTTACTAATCGATATCGGTTTCCTTTGCCTAAGATGGCAAGTGTTTTTTGTTGTGGATTAAGATAGTCCAGGTTAAGCGTTGCTATTTCACTGGCCCTGGCGCCTGAGTCATAGAGTAGATGCAGGAGTGTGTAATCACGGAAGCCTTGATTTTTCTTAAGGTCAATGGTTTGAAAGACCTTAAGGATCTCTTCCTGATATAAAAAACCGATTAATTGTTTTTGAGTACGTTTTTGCGGGATATTGAGTATCTTATCTGCAAGTTCTCTTTTTTCCGGATACATAAACCGTATCATTCCGGCTAAAGATTTAAGGGCAGCCAAGCGGTGGTTTCTGGTTTTTGCAAGGTTTTTGCGCTGTTGTTCAAGGTTATCCAAAAAGGCAAGGATTAACTCAGGCGTGAGATGGTTAACCATTAGAGACTCGATTTTGATGGAACAATAGTTTGCTGCAAAGGGAAGAAAGAGCGTAAAGGTATCCCGGTAAGCCTTGATGGTATGCCTGCTTGCCCCTTTTATATGGGGAAGATACTTATCAAAAAATTGATGAATACAGGAGGACAGCTTCATATTACATCCAGTTGAGACCTGGAGAACTCGATTAATCCGGCAAGGTGTTCGGCATCTGAGACCTTAAGGTATGCCCCGGTATATTGATACTTTCGATGTCCCATGTAAGCGGCAAGCACGGGTAAGGCATGCTGGGGGGATTTCCCATGGTCTTTTATGCGCTTTAAGGTGTTTATAGCAAAGGAATGTCTTAAGCTGTGAGGGATAGGTGAGCCGAAGGTAACATCGCCTATAGTCTGTTTTGATCTGTTAAGCCCGATATCTTTTATTGCCTGGTGGAAGATGGAACGAACTTGATCATCTCTCAAGGCCCTTTGTTTTCGTCCGGCTAAAAGGTAGGGGTTTTGGTCATCAGGGTAAATAGATTTGCGCACTGCCAAATAATTTTCGATTTCCATCAACACCTCTTTAGGAACCGGGATCAATCGGTCTTTCTTAAACTTGGTTTTCTCAATATAAATGGTTCCATCATCACCTCGATAATGAGAGCGCAACAGCCGTAAGGGTTCAGAGATTCTCATTCCGCATCGAGCCAGGAGTACAATGGCCAGATATATAGCTATATCCGTTAAAAAATATCTTTGGCTTTTACGTATCCTTTTGCAAATCGCAAACAGTAATTGTTCGATTTGAACTGGAGAAAAAACAAAAGGGACAAAAGATCTTTCCGGCAGTGGTGGAACATCTTGCAGGGGATTTTCTGCGTAAATGCCCTGGCGTACCAAGAATTGAAAGAAGCTGCGTATCCCGGAAAGGATTATATTAACTGTCCGTGGCTCATTATTGATCTTTTCTCTTAACTCAAGAAAAAATGAGGGCTGCAATAAATCCGGATTGGCACCTTGTCCTTTCAAGTATCTGTCAAAGGCTAAAAGGGTTGGTCTTATCCCTTGTTTTGCATAACCCAGGTTTTGTCGGTAAACTACATATTCTTCCAGTTTTTGGGCCATAAAACTCTCAAAGCGTTTCATCAAAAAGGACCTTCCGCATCTCTCTGGTGTGGATATGAAGATAGTTTTTGGTGGATTCGATTTTATCGTGCCCCAGCATCTCTTTGATTTCAAAGATGGATACACCACTTTCCAGGAGATTCTGTGCATAGGTGTGCCGGAGCCAATAGGCCGACGAAGAAAGACCTGCCTTTTTCATACATCTCCTGATGTGGGTAACAACTGTCCCTGGATTTACAGGCCCGTAAGGGGTATGAAAGCTTAAAAAAAGAGTACGGCGTTTGCTTTTTGGTCTGGCACCGACCATGTATGCAGCCATGGCCTTGATCGTATGCTCGGGTAAAGGAAGTGTCATAGGATTATTGCTTTTTCTGTCCCTAATGGTTAACTCCCCTTTGCTAAAGGAGATATCATCCAGGGTGATCCTGCTTATCTCCACGGGCCTTAGCCCCAAAGTATAAGCCAGGGAAACCATGGCATAGGTTCGAATTTCCCCGGGAGAAGAAAGCCCTAATGTGGCAAACAGTCTTTGCACTTCTTGGGCCCGCAGGAACCGAGGAGGCTTATCCTGGGCATATACACGTCTCCCGACCACCAGGGGTGCAAGATCTGTATGTATTATTCTACGTTCATGATGCAGATAACTCAAGAAACCACGAATCATGGAACGATAGCTTTTGCATGTCGCCGGTGCAAAGTCCTTAAAAAACTCTACCAGGAAGGCATCAATCTCTTCAATCCCTATAGAGGCAAGATCGATTTTGTGTGTTTGAAGGTAATCATGAAAACAAGCAAGGACCCTCCTGATACTCTTAATATTCCGATATGGGGCCTGCCTGTTCTTTTCATGATAGTCCAGATATTGTTCATAGATGTCGGGCAAATCGATCTGGC
>JAYEFR010000046.1:0-4357 GCA_034716155.1 Thermodesulfobacteriota bacterium | reverse complement strand
ATATTGGAAGGTGATCGTCCTATTTGGAGATTTTACAACGGACAACGAGCAAAAAAACTACTGACAGGTATATGTACAGAACTAAAAGACCACTCATGGCTAGATATATTTTCATCCTTGGTTGTGCATCCAACCCATGGGATTGCTACGTCGGCCTAAAAACCTCCTCGCAATGACTTGGTTGCAATTTGGTATAATAGATTAAAAAGGAAATTTTTTATTGCCTAATAGACTCCTGGCAGAAACATCTCCTAGAACACCATCTAACTGGTTAATACGTTTATCTATCTCCTTGTCGATAGTCCCTAGCTCCGTAAGGCTGGCGTCCAGCTCTTTAAGCGGAGTTCCAATCCTTTCTAAGATCGCTGCCTTTAGCTCTTTTTCAAATTGGGCAACCTGAGCTTGGACGAGTCTTCTAACAGCTTTTTTTAGAATCTCATCTAAATCAGAGGTGACGCGCATATCATATTTATCAAGGCTCCCATACACGTCGACACATAAGGTAAACCCTGAAATCTCTGACAGCGCAGAACGTATTGATGTGGCTAAAAGATTGGTCTCGTCTTGTACCCCTACCTTTAGTGTGGCCGATTTCACAGTGGACTTTACCTCTATCCTGAATTTTTCAGCACTTATGGCAAGGTGGCCATCAAGATCCATCAACCCGTTTTTTAGAGTAACAGGCAATCTAGCACTATCAGACAAGACTGTGTCTTGGACATGATATCCCTTCACACGAAAGTTTACCGCATCTTTTGTATTAGATGGGACAATATGATCTAATGTACCAGTAACCCTTATAGATTGAATATCTTTAAGAGACTTCCCTGAGAAAACAAAGTCTAAAGGAGCACCTAAGATATCCTGATCAGGGGTGATATTTTTTACCTCACCTGTCATGGTGCCACCCTGAAGTTTAAAGCCGGCCTTTGTGTTGCGAATCAGGAAATCAGGAAGCGGTTCGTATTCTTTAAAGCGTACATCCGTACCACGAGCCCTGAGAGGTTTTATAACCTCAGAGTCCTTTTTCATTTCTTTTGCACGCTCTAAAACCGGCTTTAGCCTTTTGTACCAGATGAGGCCCCTCTCCACCCAGTGGCCAACTGTCTGGCCAAAGAGTATCTGGGTCATATTCCCGATCCCTTTAGGGGACAAGCTGTATTTCTCTTTCAGGCGGTGGACATCTTCATCCGGGGCATTGGCTACCTGGTTCAGTCGCTCTTTGAGTAATACGCGGCTTGCTTTAAATTCTTTTTGCACCCCCTTAATATTTTTTATATCATGCTTGAGATCTTTCCTGATTGCCGCCGCCTCACTTGTGGCATTCAAGATATCCTTTATACCCCCGTTTCTTGCCTTCTTGATCCTGTCAATGCGAGCCTTGTATTCATCGACCTTTTTCTTGTCCGGCAACCCTTGTACCCTGTCCCGCCAGTTGTCTTTCTCTCTCTTTATATCTGCGCGAAGCGATTCTACCAACCTTAGCGATTTAAGATCCTCTTTCTTGAGGACATCGCCTACATTGGGAACCTCGAATAAGGGCACCTTGAATTCTTTTTTTGATCCCTCTTTTGAGACAGCCGGTGCGCGAGTTGTTCTAGATGGAAGCGCTCCAGAGGTCTTTCGAGAAGTATCGAGCCTTAGCCCATCTAAGGTCATCTCATTAATGATCGCCTTCCGGCGAAATAAGTTCAGGGTATCTATAGAAAATGTGGCCCGATCTATCTCAAAGGCATTTTTCATTGGCTCTTCAGGGTCTGTAACCTGAAGCCCCTTAAGTGTAAGCCCTGCAGGGAAGAGTGAAAGGTCGGCATCCGCTAGTTCCACCTTGGCACCAACTATACGAGACCCTCTCTTTTCAATCATTCGTTCTACAAAGCTGTCTATGAAAAGAAACCAAAGTCCAGATAAAACGATTATAATACCTATACAGGCAACAAGACCTCTCCAGCGAATCCACTTCATCATGACTCACCTTTCAATTTGGAGAGAGACTTATAGGTCTCATAGAATTTGCTGGCCTTTATGAAATGCATGAGCCTGCTCTTTCGGATCCAGGCAAGCACATGCTCCCGGTATTTAAGGATCGCCAGGTTCGTAAGGATATATAAGGGCACAATAAAAATGATAGAAAGCAGGATGCTTCCCATCACAATCGAGTTATTGAACCTTTCAAGCCTCCATATCGTGGAATTATATAACACCTCCCATAGACCTTTTAGCAGGCCGGCGGTCAACACGTGTAACCCGATCCAGTGGAAGATAGGATCCAGCAAATAAGCCACCCCTGAAAAAAACGCCAGCCCTAAGATAAACGCCGAGAGGTTGACCCGAAGGCCCAATACCAAAAGAAGAATAAGGATATTGTGAAGGCTATAAAACGGGGTGAGGCCTGCAATCATGGAAAACCCAATGGCCAGACTTATCTGAGAGGGCTCGTTCTCAGAGTTTAAAACCTTTAACAATTTTGCAATTGCACTCAGCATCACATCTTTTCCCTATAATTGCCCTTGATCAGACAAGCATTATAGCACAAAAAAACCTCCAAACAACCTCACTTATACATCACAATAGTTAGAAGATGTATGCATCATCATCCCTGTGATTCTAGCCTAAGACCCTTTTCTATTTATAACACTTGACCTCATGTCAAACAAGCGTTCGTTTAGGGTGTGGTGGAACAGGTAATAGGCCATTTGCGTCAAACTGGGTCATAGGCGGTAGCCCAAATATCAATCCTATGGTTCTCAGCATACTCACGGTGGTGTACGTGGCGTGATCAACATAATTTCTCTTCGTATATGCACTTATGACAAATGCAGGAGACCTGTGACAATCAACATGGTCTGGGCCGTCCCGGGCATCATCCTCTAGCACAAAAATAGCAGTGTCTTTCCAGTGCATGCTGTGGGAGACCCTATCAAGGATCATTCCAAGCCCCAGATCATTATTTACCGTCAGTGCCCTTGAAGAGCGTGCCTGCCTGCGTTCCATATTTATGGTCGTTTGGCGGAAGTAATATCATCAGTTGAGACAAGTTGCCCATTTTCTCAAATAACCAGGGGAAGATCCGATGTAAAAATAGAGGCCCTGCATCAGCGAAAGGGGTATGCAAGGCCTCAAAGTACCACCAGTAAGGTGGTGGTAGGGTAACCTCGAAGAGGTCGGTATCTAATTAACTAAAAATCATATTGGAAGTGCATACCCACAAAGAGATCGCTTCCAAGGTCATTGTCGCCAGTTTTATGTTCATCAGGGTTTTTAGAGCATCGTTACCCCAGTCGAAGTAGGCAACCTCAGGCTGGATGTAGAAACCCTTGACCAGATTGTATTTGCAGCTAATGAATGCACCCCATGTGGAAATTTTTGACTCGTAGTATAATTTCTGGGTTTGATCTTCAGGCTCAACATCTGCCTGCTGGAATCCAGCACCCAGATAGGGAAAATTGAGGGACGTACATTAAGATATAAATTTACTCAAGTTTCGCACCCCTGAATTGGAGTAGAAGCATATAGGATCTGTTCTAGGGTGTCAATATAGGAGGAACAATCCTCTTCAATTTTGAAAAGTTCGAATATTTTTGAAAGGCTGATTCGGAAAAGACCTTGGAAGAATCCCCAGAGTCTTTGTGCATATGTAATGACCGAGGATTCATCAGCCAATTGTTGGAATAAGCCCCCAATTGTTGGCATCTGATCCAGTTCGTTAAGAAAATTCAAAAGATTGTATCTAAGAAAACTAGCTGTAGTAGCAAACACCTGTGCGTTAAAATCGTTACTCTGATCTTTGCCGAGTTCCAGTAGTTGTTTGCATTCCTTGAAACATACCTCTACCGTCCAACGTTTTATGTACTTCTTGATAATGCTGGATGCATGCAGCCTGGTATTGGTAGAAAGGAATGCTACCCATTTGGGGAGTTTTCCCTTCTTTTTGCCCTTAATCGTCTCATCTTCGGGCTCTTGGTATCCTTTGCAGAATACAATCACTGCCTCTTGATTAGACCCGGAAAGTCTTACTAAAACCCGTGCCGGTAGAAGTCCTGTCCGTACATCCTTTCTAAGACGGGACTTTAGTTTCTGATAGAGATCAGAGAGCCGATATGTCTTGCCTTGGTACTCATAGAGAACTTTGCTATCCTTAAGACGACAGATTACATGAAGACCCATACTACGGATAGCATTGATAAACACAGGCCAGGAATACCAAATATTCAAAAAGTACATACCCAGCTCCAATACTATTCCTTGAAGCTCACCCCGAAATGGCTCCAATGCCCCCAGTATATCAGGAAGATTATTACAAACCCTCTTTTGATATACCCTCTTCATTGTACCCTTCTCCATAACCCCAACATAC
>JAYEFR010000045.1:3854-21668 GCA_034716155.1 Thermodesulfobacteriota bacterium | reverse complement strand
CAATAAAGTCCTGCTTCCCTATGGTAGATGAAGTTATGGCATCTATTGGGGCCACCACTACTAATGGACGCCCTTTTAGTAGTCCGTGCAATACGGATATTCTCTTAGAGACAACCTCCTTAGAAGGGCTATCCTCTTCATAAGGACGTACATCATAGGGAATAAACCCGCATACATCCCCTGTATCAATGAAGAGATTGAGGTCATCTACGGTTCTATACATCTCATCTGTATCAGAAACGATCCAAAGCACAGGACACTTCTTAGAATTAAATATCCCTGCTACCACCATCGCCTTAAGCGAGGAAGGGAGAGTGCCTATAGAGGAGCCGTCCGTTATGTGAGGTAAAATACTATGCAACATAAGGAAATTCTATGTCCAAATTATAATTGGTGACTTTGGCCTCGAGATTCTTAATGCCTGCCACTGCCACAATCTCATCTCTTACAAGAACAACAGGCCAGAAGGTCCTCAGTGGCCGGATAATTTTATTATCAGATAAGATCTTTGCAACCTTTTTGCCATATATTGTGTCACCGGGAAGCCATGATCTTATTGTGAGAAAATCAATATGAGATGTATTATACTCGATAAATACCGGTTGATTTATCCCCGGCAGATAGTACCTTCCAGGGGCTTCCACCCTGACATTATAAAAAGGGGCCTTTCCTATTAAATGAAATATAATATCCTCTCCACAAGAAACAACCCTGATCTTCCTCTTTATATCATGGGATACCCTGTCTTTATGGATGACGTCTGCAACCATATCTATCTGCCGGGCATCTATTCCCCTTGGTTCATTCAACATCTTTGAAATCACTTCTATAACCAGCCTTTTTACCACAGCACCCTTCGCGCCTGTAAGCCTTTTCTTATCAAAACACTTTATTATATCCCAGTCCAATTTAATGGCATCATCAACCAGGGCAGATGCCATCTCATCAAGTGCACCCCCTTCAACAGCAGCAATCTTGGAAAACCTTGCCACAGACTGCATAACAGAGGGGTTTATCCTCTGCATCAAAGGAATAATCTCATGGCGTATGAGATTTCTCGGGATAGCAATATCTCTGTTGGTAAGATCTTCTACATAATCTATGTGATTTTCCATGGCAAAGGCCTCTATCTGCTTTCTTGAAATGTCAAGTAAAGGCCTTATGATCCCATCTTGCCTTACATACCGGATCCCGGATATTCCTCTTATGCCGCTGCCGCGAATGAGCCGGTAGATAACAGTCTCTACCTGATCATCGAGGTTATGTCCTGTTGCTGCAAGCCTGAATTTCCGGGCGTGCATACACTCAATAATCGCCTCATATCTCTTTGTCCTGGCCATCTCTTCGGGGTTTGGCTGATCTGCCCCAAGATGGAGTTCCTCTAGAAAGAACTCCATTGACATGACCTTACATGCATTCCGGACAAATACGGCATCCCTCTTTGATTGTTCTCCCCTGATCCCATGGTCTATATGTATGGCCCCAAGCCTTAAGTCTAATATTAAAGATGCCCTCTTCATCAGGTGCAAAAGCACCATGGAATCTATGCCACCAGACAGGCACACCAGGATAGAAGCACCCTTTTTCGCATTACATTTCTCATTAAGTGTACGAATAAAGGTATCAAACATAGGAACAATGATTTAGTCTTTCCATTGATAGACGTCAATATGAAAACAGTGAATAGTGAATAATAAAAGAAGGTGTTGAGTTTCGGGGTTTGGGTGTTGGGTGATCAAGAATAGTCGAGAGTCGAAAAGATGAAAGATAAAAGACGAAAGATAGAAGATCAAAAAATCTTCCCTCACGCAAAGACGCAAAGATCGCAAAGAAAAATAAAGAAGTATGATAAAAAAAGAAAGTACCTTTGCGTACTTGGCGTTCTTTGCGTGAGAATGTTTTTCATCTTCCGTTGTGAGCGCGAAGCGCTCATGCGGGTTTATATGAAAATAGCTATCAGCAAACTATCCTGCAGAGACCTTTAATGTGTGGTTTCCTCCATCATTTACCGTAAAAGGCTTCCTCTTTTTGAACTCCTCCTTCTTGCCCTTATTCCACTGTGTAACAGGTCTCAAATAACCTACAACCCGCGAATATACCTCTGTTGGCCCCCCACATTCCGGACATGTATAATGTTCACCTGAAATGTAGCCGTGATTCTGGCATATGCTAAATGTAGGCGTGAACGTAAAATACGGGAGCCTATATCCTTGGCATATCTTTCTCACCAAATTTTTGATCACAGAAGAATCCATTACTTGCTCTCCGGCATAGATGTGAAGAACTGTACCACCTGTATATTTTGTCTGCAGCTCATCCTGGAGATCCAGGGCCTCAAAGATATCATCTGTATAATTTACAGGTAGTTGTGTTGAATTTGTATAAAAAGGATCGGCACCATTCTTATAATCTATCTCATTTGCACATATAATATCCGGATATTTGTCTTTATCAATCTTTGAGAGCCTGTATGATGCACCTTCAGCAGGAGTTGCCTCAAAGTTATAGTTGTTGCCTGCCTTCTCCTGCAACTCTATCAACTTATTCCTTATAAAATCAGCCACCATAATGGCAAATCTTCTGCCTTCATCGCTCCCTATATCATCCCCCACCAGATTCAGGCAGGCCTCGTTCATACCTATCACACCGATAGTGGAGAAATGATTTTTCCAATACTGGCCAAACCTGGCCTTTATACCCTCTAGATAATGTTTGGTATACGGATACAGATTGTTCTGGGTAAATCCCTCCAGCACCTTCCTCTTTATCTCCAGGCTGTCCTCAGCAAGGGTAATTAAAGAATCAAGCCTGTCTATAAATTCGTCTTTGTCCTTAGACAGATAACCAAGCCTTGGAAGATTAATGGTGACCACACCGATGGAACCTGTCAAAGGATTAGACCCAAACAGCCCCCCTCCCCTTTTCTCTAAATTTCTATTGTCTATACGCAGCCTACAACACATGGATCTGGCATCTTCAGGGTTCATGTCAGAATTAACAAAATTAGAGAAATAAGGCACGCCATACTTGGCGGTCATCTTCCACAGGCCATCCAGATTGGGGGTATCCCAATCAAAATCCTTTGTTATATTATAAGTAGGGATTGGAAATGTAAAGACCCTCCCCTTTGCATCGCCTTCCATCATTACCTCTATAAACGCCTTATTAAACAAGTCTATCTCTTCCTGATAATCTCCGTAGAGGGTATCTTGAATCTCACCTCCAATTATTACCCCCTGATCTGCATAGTATGAGGGCACCTTAAGATCTAAGGTCACATTGGTAAATGGTGTCTGGAAGCCTACACGTGTGGGGACATTTATATTAAATACAAACTCCTGCAGGGCCTGCTTTACCTGGGAAAAATCCAGGCCATCGTACCTTATAAATGGGGCAAGCAGGGTATCAAAATTGGAAAATGCCTGAGCACCTGCAGCCTCTCCCTGCAAGGTATAAAAAAAGTTTACAATCTGACCCAGGGCAGAACGAAGATGTCTCGCTGGATGACTTTCCACCTTACCAGGTGCCCCTCTAAACCCCTGCAGAAGAAGATCATAGAGATCCCAACCAACACAATACACAGAGAGCATATTCAAATCATGTATATGAAAATCCCCCTTAAGGTGTGCATCCCTGATCTCAGGAGAATATATCTTATTCAACCAGTAGATCTTGCTGATCTCAGAAGAAACATAGTTATTCAAGCCCTGCAAAGAGAAGGCCATATTACTGTTCTCATTCACCTGCCAATCGAGCTTATCTAAGTATTGATCCACCAGACTGACACTGGTCTTATCCCTGATCTCCCTGATCCTTGCATGCTGATCACGATATATAATGTATGCCTTTGCGGTTAAGCGATATGGAGAAGCGATCAAGACCTCTTCAACTATATCCTGGATCTCTTCAACACTAGGCACCCCGGAAGAGACCTGCTGTGCTAAGTTCAAGACCTTTAGCGTCAACCTGGAAGCCGCTCTTTCATCAAATTCACCTGTAGCATGCCCTGCCTTGGCAATCGCAGAGGTAATCTTCACTGCGTCAAAGGGAACTACACGACCATCTCGTTTCTTTATTGTATTAAACATTCCTTCTTCCCCTCCTTATCATCCACCTTCTACGGGTTATATATAGTAGTGTTATACTTATGACAATACTATATATAGCACTAAAAAGATAAAATCAACACCCTAATTAATTTTTTAGAACATAGGAAAAATGTCCTGATAACCACTTTCTCTCATTTATTGTATTTATTCTTTGTCACCATTCACCGCAGAGAGCGCGGAGCTCGCAGAGAAACTATTCTTGTAAACCAAGATCTCTGCGGTGAACGTTCACTATTCTTTGTACATCTCTTCTATGACGGAAGCATATTTCTCACCTATAATCTTCCGTCTTATTTTGAGCGTTGGGGTGAGCTCTCCTGTCTCCTGGATAAACTCACTTGGCAGCAGGGTAAACCTCCTTATTTGCTCTACTCTCGCAAATACCTTCATAATGGAGCGTATCTCTTCGTCATAGAAGTGTTCAATCTCGGGTTTTCTTATAAGATTCTCGTTACTATCAAATGATATACCTTGCTGTTTTGCGTAGGATGCTAATTCAGCAAAGTTCGGCACAACAAGCGCACTTAAAAACCTTCTCCCTTCTCCTATAACCACGGCTTGCTCTATAAATCTATCAGTCATCAGGGTGTTCTCGATATTCTGAGGTGCTATATTTTTACCTCCGCCGGTAATTATAAGATCTCTTTTCCTATCAGTTATATGGAGGCATCCCTTCTCATCTATAAACCCAATATCCCCTGTCTTAAGCCAGTCATCCTCAGTAAATGCAGCCTTTGTAGCCTCTGGTTGATTATAATACCCCTTCATCACCTGAGGACCCTTTACAAAGATCTCTCCATCCTCAGCAATCATGATCCGGGTGTCAGGCAGAGGTAGACCCGCCGAACCAAATTCAAAGACCTCAAATGTATTTGTATTAGTCACCGGTGTCGTCTCGGTAAGTCCATATCCATTATGTACATTTATACCTATGCTATTGAAAAACCGATCAATCTTGATAGCTAACGGGCCCCCTCCATTGACGAATATCTTTGCCTTATCCAGTCCCAGTGCAGCCCTTATCCTGGAAAAAACCAGCATGTTGGCTACATCATACTGAACCCTCAATGTGAAAGGCATCTCTTTATTATGAACCCTGTAATCAACAGCCCTATCAGCCATATTTGTTGCCCAAGAAAACAACTTTTGCCTTAAGGGCGATGATGCTTCAATCTGAGAGAATACCCCCGAATATGCCTTTTCAAACAATCTGGGAACACTTATTATAAGCGTAGGCCTTATCTCTTGGAGATTCTGAAGCACTGTAGAGAAATCCTCTGCAAGACTTATAATAGCCCCAATATAAATCATGAGATAAAGGCCAACCGTCCTTCCAAATGAATGGCTGAGTGGAAGGAACAGGAGTGTTTGGTCATAGTGGTTTATCATTGGGTGTGTGGCATAGCACTGTTTCACATTCGATACAAAATTATCATGTGTAAGCATAACACCTTTTGGGTGGCCTGTTGTCCCTGATGTATAGATCAATGTAGCAAGATCTTCCGGATGGGTAGTATCTAATTGCTCATAAAAGGTAGATCTATCTTTGGCCTTATCCCCCATTGCAATCACTTGTTCAAGGTTAAGTATGTTCTTGTCATCTGTCTCTACCGCCTCAAATGTAATTATCTTTCCTATGCCTTTGATCTTAGACTTTACGCTGAGTATTCTGTCCAAATGTTCTTTATCGGAAACAATCACTATCTTTGATCCGGAGTCATTGATTATATATGCTGCCTCTTCACCGGAACTGGTAGAATATATAGGTACATCTATTGCCCCGATAGATAAGACTGCTATATCAGCAATAATCCACTCCCATCTGTTTTCAGAAAAAAGGGCTATCATATCACCCTTTCTCACACCCATAGATAAAAGACCAAGGCCAAGGCTGACTACCTTTCGCTGGGCTTCTATCCAACTTATATTCGTATATCCGCCATCTGCCATATACCGGATAAATGTTTCATACTGATACCTTTCTACCCCACTTTGAAAAATACGAGGGATGGTACTGCCTATATTTATTGTCATGTGCCCTCCTTATGTGGACTTATAAACCTTCCGGCCTGCTGAGCAGGCATAACCAAGCATGAAAATATATCTAACCCTGAGTGGTCTTTTAGTTTTGTACTTATACTTGTCAGTAGTCCGTTGTTCGTTGTAAAACCTCCGGACAGGATGATCACCTTCCAATATACCACAAATAAATAAATCACGGACGACCATTTTCATACGGATTCTATCCCTGTGGGGCATATTTCCCCTTAAGCGGGCCGATGAGGGCAAAAGGCCCTACAAAGCTTTGTGCCCATTTTCATATAAACATGCATGTCCTTTTCGGCCATAATCAAGGATGAAAAACATTCTCACGCAAAGAACGCCAAGTACGCAAAGATATTTCCTTTTTTTATCATTTTTCTTTATTTTCCTTTGCGATCTTTGCGTCTTTGCGTGAGGGAAGATTTTTTGATCTTCTATCTTTCGTCTTTTATCTTTCATCTTTTCGACTCTCGACTATTTTTAATCACCCAACACTCAAAACCCAACGCTTCTTTTACTATTCACTATTTACTCTTCACTGTTCACTATTTTCAAATACCTCGCAATCTCTTCTTGGACAAGCACTTTCTACATAGCTTGTCGAAGGCATTGACATCATGACGGCTTATATTATATGTATTCTACCTACAGTACAACAGAACAAAGAGGAGTGTATATGCGTATTGCAGTTTCTTGCGAAAATGATTTGGGATTAGATGCAATCATCAGTGAACACTTTGGCCGCTGCCCATATTATGCTATTGTAGACGTAGAAGACGATACAAAGCAAGAAGTTAAGACTATAAAGAATCCCTTCTATGATTCACACGGTGCCCCGGGTCAGGTGCCTGGCTTTATTAACTCCCAGGGTGCAGATGTCATGATAGCAGGGGGCATGGGTCCAAGTGCTATAGAATTCTTTAATCAGCTTGAGATCGAGCCTGTAACAGGTGCATCAGGGGTAGTAAAAGATGTAATTAAGGCATATCTGGCTGGTCAACTTAAAGGCTCTCAGGGATGTAATCATTAAATACGCTGTTGCCAAAAAGTCCATCCCTGACCCCTGACCCCTATTTTCATATAACCCCCTATGTTGTAAAATCCCTGCAGGTTAATCTTTTAGTATACCACTGAGCACTTGCAATGTGCGTTATTTTGCCATACACGTGTTGGCTATGGAGCAGTTTGACATCATAATAGTAGGTGGCGGTCATGCTGGAGTAGAGGCGGCATATGCCGCCTCGAAGATGGGCTTTGACGTGGGCCTGTTTACCATCAACTTAGACACTATAGGAAGAATGCCATGTAGTCCATCTATAGGTGGGCTCGGTAAATCTCATCTGGTAAAAGAAATAGATGCACTCGGCGGGGTCATGGCAGAAGTAGCGGATATTACTGCCATACAATACAGGACACTAAACACAAAAAAAGGGCCTGCTGTACGTGCTACACGGACCCAGAATGATAGAAGATTGTATGAAACTACCATCAAGTCAAGGATCGAGGCGCAAGAAGGCATACATCTATGCCAATCACGTGTGGATACAATAGAGATAAAAGATGGTAAGGTTCAAGGGATAATAGACCACACAGGCACTTTCTATAGGGCAAAGGCAATAATTATTACTGCAGGTACCTTCCTTTCAGGGACTATCCACATTGGGGATAAACGTATCCCTGCGGGAAGGGCAGGCGAGGAAGGGGCATATGAACTCTCAAGGTCTCTAAAATTACTCTCTCTTAAAACCGGCAGGCACAAGACAGGCACACCTCCAAGATTGAATAAAGACACTATAGACCTGGCTGCACTTAGACGTCAGGACCCGGATGAAGATTACATGCCTCTGGGTTTTTCTTCATCAGCCTCTCCCCTTCCTCAAGTACCTTGCTATATCACCAAGACATCTCCCCTCACACATGTCCTCATAAGAGACAATATTGATTTAAGTCCCCTGTATTCAGGTGCTATTACAGGCAGACCTGCAAGGTATTGCCCATCTCTGGAAGATAAGGTTATGGGGTTTGGTGACAGAGGCGGACACCAGGTAATCATAGAGCCGGAAGGCCTGAATACAAAAGAGGTCTATGCATCCGGATTAGGCAATTCCATGCCCATAGAACTTCAATGGAAAATTGTCCGCTCTGTGCCCGGCCTGGAAAAGGCGGAGATAATGCGCCCCGCCTATGCCATAGAATACGACTATGTGCACCCTAATCAGCTTGCACCAACCTTACAAACAAAGGCGGTACAAGGATTATATCTTGCAGGCCAGGTAAATGGCACTTCCGGTTATGAAGAGGCAGCGGCACAAGGTATTATGGCAGGCATAAATGCTGCCCTGCGCCTAAAAAATGCCAACCCTATTGTTCTGGACAGATCTCAGGCATACATTGGTGTAATGATAGACGACCTGATCACAAAAGGAACAATCGAGCCTTATCGCATATTTACATCCAGGGCGGAATATAGGCTTATGTTAAGAGAAACCAATGCCATCTTTAGACTATCTGAATACGCATCCACCCTTGGGTTAATCTCAAAAGAAAGATACAATAGAATAAAAGAGATACAAAATCAGATAGAGAGTACAAAATCATACATATCAAAGACATATATGGTAATACCAAGAGATGTCCCAAACCGGGATAAACATCCCAATCAAACTTTACACTCGAATGAAAAGATAACCGTTGAACGCTTTTTAAAGAGGCCAGGCACACAGATTCAAGACCTTATCAAAAATAAACTTATTCATGAAATTCATTCATTGGCAGCCTCCGAGGTGGAGGTGGAAACAAAATATGAAGGGTATATAAAGAGACAACAAAGCCGGATTAAACGATTCAAAAACTTAGGAAACCTTACCATACCAGAGCAATTAGACTATAATAGTATTGCCGGACTCTCTAATGAGCTTAAAGATAAACTACGCAAGATAAGACCCAAGACGTTAGGACATGCATCCCGTATAGAGGGCATGACTCCGGCCGGTCTTCAGGCCATACAGATTGGCATTAAATCTTCAACTCCTTGATGGATGCCAATATCCCTGCCTGCCTTTTGTATATATAATGACGCAGGCGATGCTGATCTCCAGGATGAAATTCAACCGACAGCCCATAGTTGATGACATTAAGTTTAGGTTCGTTCTTGGCCATCACCCTGGCCATCCCTAACAGAGTTTGGGCTCCTGGCAAGATCAATGCAGCTGGATATATGTGGTCCTTCTCCAAATTTCCATATGAGGTCACCAGGCCAATTCCACCTTCACTCACGTCCCTCACATTAAACCTCTGGGTGGAGGCGCTCTCGGGAAGTATATAGACTACCACCGGATCTCTTACATCAGGCTCTACCCTGAAAAATCTGCGTTTTTGTTCATAAACAGATGTGGGAAGATAGGCTGTTATCTTCCCCATTATACAATGGACAACCTCCAACTGAAACCCCAGCGTGTCTTCCTCTAATGTAACAAATCCTTGAAGGGATTTCCCCTTCCCCATGCTTCTATATAATCCCACAAATTCTTCAGGACTAAATTTATCGAAAACCAATCTGGGCTCAATTTCGCCCACCATCTGTATTACCTCACATGTTATAGAAAGCGTTGGAAGATCATCTCTAAATTGACATGTAAGTAACATCCTGGATCTTTTCTTCATAATGGTTCTAAAGATTTGCTTTATATCTTCTACGTCCCCGGCAGGCCCGGCAAATGACTTGGCCTCGATGGTAGCATCCTCTCGTCGTACAACAATCTCACTCTGAGTATTCTGTAAAAAGGTGATGAATCCTCGGATCATGGGGGTGGAGAACCTGGCAGAATCCATAAACACAACACCTTGATTCGCCAGGTCCAAGACATTCATAATCATTGTCTCTCCACGGGTATATATGATAATAGGGCCTGTAATTCCTCTCTCTCTTATATGCTTCAAGATCTCATCAAATTTTCTCATAAAAGGCAAAACTACGACATCCCTAGGGTAACCATCCTTAAGCAATTCATATATCAAATCCTTCAGATCCATGACCTTACAGGGACATTTATCCTCATGTATGCTAAGTTCTTCTGCTATATCCCTGGTTATCCATATAGTCGATGTTTTCAATTGTCCTACCTATTCGGGAGATACCCCAAGATCCATTAATCTTTGTAAGGCCAGCTTCCTTAAGGGGCCATCTCTGTCCAGTCTTACCACTTCTCGCAGGTGCCTTATGCTATCTGATCGTCTGCCTGTCTTGAGATAGAGTTCAGCCAATCCCCAGTGCGCCTCTGCGTATCCGGGAAATTCCAGAGTTGCATGTCTCAGGGCATTTATTGCAGGTTCATATTCTCCCTGAAGGACAAAGAGTCTGGATAGCGCTTCCCACGCAGGGGCATAGTGCGAATTGTGGTCAAGCGCCATCTTTAATGATTCCTTTGCCTTGTCAAATTCCCTCAAAGAGATATATACCTCTGCCAGGTTCTTCAAGGCATATTCCGGCGTTGGATAGAGTTCATCCTTTAGTGCGTGCTTGAATGCACTTATAGCATCTTTATTATTCCCTTGTTTAAACAGGATTACCCCTTCGAGATTACGCGCCTCACTTGCCATACCTGGGTGTTCAAGTGCTAGTCTATTGCCATAGGCTATTGCCTTCTTGCAACATTCCAATGCCTCTTTAGGTTTCCCTAAATCCCTGTAAATCAGGGCCAGGCCATAGTAGATCTCAGGATCCTTAGGGTTTTTTTCTCTTGCCTTCTTCAATTCAAACAGCGCTCCTGGAATATCATCCTTCTGAAATTTGAGCATTGCCAGTTTTATCATAGGTCTTGAGGCATCCCTTTGCTCTTTGAATGTCGTGGCACACCCTGTGATGAACATAAGCATAATCACGATAGAAATCGTCTTTTTCATAGATTACCCCCTCAAATGTTCCTTAATATATCGCCAAATAGCCATACCTTCCTTACAAACCCGCATGTCCTTTCCGGACACAACCAAGATGAAAAAATATACGATCTATTTATCGAACAATTTTGTCGATTACAAACCATTCATCCTCCAGATCAGACGTGGTATCCACAAGAAGATGGACAATCTTGAGTGCAGGATATAATCCTTTCAGATCATCAAGATCAACGGCCTCAAATCTTTTCTTGTTATTCAGGTAGGCCTGCTCGGTCAGTGCATTGGATTCGTAGTTCTCCTTGGTCCTGCGTGAAATTCGTCCCAGTGATACACCTTGCGGACAACTCGTCTGCTGGATGATGAATGTCTTGTTATGTCTTGCCGCCACCCCGGCAGCACGCCTCCTGAGCGACTGAGTAATAAAGGTGGCATCTAGAATGATCCCTTGTCCTTCCCTGGCGAGTTCATCCGCCATCTTAAACATTTCATCATATACAAGTTTCCTTTTATCCATGTCTGAGGCCACCTTTTCATTAAAGATATCCTCATTCTTCAGGACCTCACGACGTATAAGGTCGGTCCTCAATATCTTGTAGCCCTTAAGCCTTGCAATGACCTCTGTGGTCTCAGTCTTATAAGAGGCAGGAAGCCCACAGGCTATCAATACCACTTCATTCCCTAGTTCCCTTTGCATAAAATCGATAAAAGCCTCTTTCATATTACGACTCCTTTTTCCCAATCATCTCCCATTAACATACAAAAAAGATCTATCCGGTTCTTTACCATTAGCCTTTCCCACAGATTTTATCCCTGTAGGGCATACTTCCCTTAAGCGGGCCGATGAGGGTAAAAGGCCCCTACAAAGCTTTGTGCCCATTTTCATATAAACATGCATGTCCTTTTCGGCCACAATCAAGGACGAAAAACATTCTCACGCAAAGAACGCCAAGTACGCAAAGATATTTTCTTTTTTTATCATTTTTCTTTATTTTCCTTTGCGATCTTTGCGTCTTTGCGTGAGGGAAAATTTTTTGATCTTTTATCTTTCATCTTTTATCTTTCATCTTTTCGACTCTCGGCTATTCTTAATCACCCAACACCCAAACCCCAAAACTCAACACCTTTTTTTACTCTTCACTGTTCACTATTTACTATTTGCCTGGCTACATAATCAGGGATATCCAGTGTACCCATAAGAATGGGCTGTTGATGACAATCCGACCCCCCTGTCACGAGCAGTCCCAGTTCATTCGCAAAGGCAAGATATGACTCGGTTGTATCCTTGTCATGCCTGGAATGCCAGCACTCAACACCATCTATATAAGGAAGCATGGCCTCTTTTATTATCTTTTGCTGCTCATCAATGTTATGGGTAAAGGCAACAAGTGAAGTCCCATTGGGATCATTCGGATGGGCCAGGATCAATTTCCCGCCGGCACCATGCACCAATTCAGAGGCCTCAGAAAGACTCAGCGGCATCTTAGGCACATTGCACTTGACCAGATATCTATCAAAGGCCTCCTGTCTGCTAGTCACAATACCTTTTTTAACCATATAATTGGCTATATGTGGGCGGCCGAATGAACCATCCACTGTGCTCTGAATCTCTTCCAGATCCTCATGGGTGAATTCCTTTAACCCCTCCTTAGTCAGTTCGGAATTGATGTTTTTGAGGATCTTTTCCGCCCTGGCCTGCCTATACTCCCTTATCTCCGCAAGCTTGTCCACTAGTGGCTGATAACGGATATCATATTGATAGCCAAGGAAATCAAGTGATATGGGTCTTGAATTATTGTATCCCGGATGGGTGAGCGTTACGTTTAACTCGACTCCATAAATATAGGCGATACCGTATCTATCAGCGAGCCTCTTTGCAAACCCCTGACAATGGATAGAATCATGATCGGTTATGGAGATCACATCTATATTCCTTGTCCCTGCCTCTGCAAATATCTCCTCTAAAGTCATCTTCCCATCCGAGCCGTCTTTAGAATGAATATGAAGATCAATCTTCATTTTCCTTTACCCCTTATTCATGCTTCACATACTTCAGTGCAAGCTCATAGTAACTCTTTGCCTTCTGATATGCTATGTCCTTTGTGGCTGCATCAAGGCCTGTATCGTCAAGCATAAAAGACGCGACCTTTGCCCTCACATAGGCCCTGTAGATCTTATAAAATTTAAGCACATTCCTTAGCATACAATCTCTGGATGCATCTATATATGCGTCAACAAATGCCTTTCTTAAGTCTTCACGCCCATTATAATCCAGATCCATGGAAAGAAATGCTATGTCTGATGCTACGTCGCCAAAGCGAAACCTTTCATTGAATTCTATGCAGTCAAAGATTACAATCCTTTTATCATCCATGCAGATGTGCTGAAGATGCAGATCCCCATGGCAGTCCTTTATATGGCCCCCATCCATCCTTTTCTCAAATAAAGACTTATTATCTTCCATAAATGACATACTCCAGGATTGTATCTTATTATATGCCCCCCCTGATACAGGCCCTCCTATATATTTAAAGGTCTGCTCAAAGTTTTCTATAACATTTTTAGATATGGTATCCAATGATCCATAGGGCTTCGCCTTTTCATCGCTTGGTATTTTTCTATATACATCTGCCATATGTCTGCCTAATCGTTTCATGAGGCCAGGGGTGGCCTGGCCTGCCTCTAATAATCTATAGAGCATGCGATCTTCATTGATGCGTTTCATCTTGAGGGCATATTCCACTATATTTGATGAGTTCCCTATTACAAAAGAGCCTTTCCCTTCAGATATAGGCACGACACTTAAGTATATATCAGGCGAGAAACGTTTATTAAGCCGAAGTTCCTCTCTTACATAAAAACGTCTTTTTTCAAGGGAGGTAAAATCCAAAAAGCCGAAATCAACCGGCTTTTTGATCTTATATACATATTCGTCCCCAATAAAGACCCATGAGATATGGGTTTGCACCAAGGTTATATTCCCTGGTCTCTCGGGATAACTACCAGGGTCTTTCATGTACTCAATAAGCCTTTCCTGCATCATATATTGCCTCCTGCAAGCTGACCACACGCAGCCATAATATCGTTTCCCCTTCCCTTTCGCACCATCACAGTAAGCCCTCTCTTGTGCAGATACTCTTGAAAGGCAAACACATCTTCTAACCCCGGGGCATCAAAGATGGCGCCGGGCCATGGGTTAAACGGAATGAGATTCACCTTTGCCCTTATGCCTTGCAAGATGTTGACAAGATTCTCCGCATCCCTGATGCTATCATTTATTTTTCTTAACATCACATACTCTATGGTTATACGACGACGTCTTGGCAGGGGATAATTCTTCAAGGCATCTAAAAGGGCACCTAACGGATATTTTTTATTTATAGGCATGATGGCATCCCTTTGTTTGTCTGTTGGGGCATTTAAGGAAACAGCAAGCTGGGCTTTGGTATCATGCCATAACTCAAAAATTTTTGGAACAATACCACAGGTAGAAACGGTTATCCTCCTTTTAGATATCCCCGGGCCTAAAGGATCACTCATTATCTGTAGTGCATTTATTACATTATTATAATTCAACAAAGGCTCTCCCATGCCCATAAACACCACATTAGTAATATCTTTTAGCGCAAAGGTTTTAATAGGATATAAAACCTGGGATATAATCTCTGCTACCCCTAGATTTCTAACAAACCCCATAGATGCAGTATAACAGAATTTACACGCCATAGAGCAACCCACTTGAGTCGATACGCATACTGTCCAATGGCCATCTTCAGGCATAAGTACGCTTTCTACGATCCTACCATCAAAAAGCAGGTATGCAAGTTTTTCCGTGCCATCTTTAGATGTCCTCCTGTCAATCAGGCGGGGGTAATCTATGGATGCTATACCAGAGAGCTTTTTGCGTAAGCCCTTTGATATGTTGGTCATCTCCGAAAAATCTGTGATGCCTTTTTGATAGATCCATTGAAATATCTGAGGAGACCTATAAGGCGTTTCCCCTAGATCACAGAGTAATCTTTCAAGTCCGTCTTTACCAAGGTCTAAGATATTTATCATATTTGTTTTATCCAAAATCTGGTGCGCCCGACAGGGATCGAACCTGCGGCCTTAGGCTCCGGAGGCCTACGCTCTATCCAACTGAGCTACGGGCGCATGTCATTTTTCACTTTCTAAGGCTAATATCGCTTCATCAAATAAGCCACAGCCTTTTCAAGCCCATTCAATGTGAGTTCAAACATAGGGAATACTTCCATAATAATCTCGACTGTCTCAGTATGATGCCACGTATGCGCAAGCTTTGGGTTGATCCATACGCTGTGCTTAAATGTCTTGGCCAAGAACTCCAGCCTCTTGATGCTGGACAGTACCTGTGGGCTATTATAATATATATTCCCATGCTGACTTAAGAGTTCATATGTGGCCATAGATGCATCCCCAACTATAATCACACGGCTTTCCGGGTCAAGGCGTATAAAGTCATCCACCTCGTATGGTTTATAATAGCGGGTAGGATCTTCCCAGACCTTGTTATATATTGCATTGTGAAAGTAAAAGATCTTTAGGTCCTTGAATTGAGCCCTTGCATAATTGAACAAGACCTGAACCACATCCACATATGGATCCATGGACCAACCACCATTATCTATCATTAAAACGACCTTGAGTTTGTCTTTCAGGGAACGATCAAAAACAATCTCAATCTCCCCTGCATTTCTCATGGTTTCATATATGGTTTTTTCCACATTGACATGATCCATCGGCCCAACCGGAATCATGTTGCGAAACCTGCGCAAGGCCTCCGATATCTGGGAAGGACCTAAGCATGTATCCTGTGTATAATCACGGTACCTGCGCTCAAGTGCAACCTTTATAGCTGATTGTCCTCTGGATGACCCCCCTACACGCATACCTCCCGGATGATAACCTGAATGACCCACAGGAGACGTCCCGCCAGTGCCAATCCATTTGCTCCCGCCGTCATGTCGCTCTGTTTGCTCTTTTAGCCTTTTTCTGAAGTACTCTTCAAGTTCCTCAGGGGTCATCTTTTCAAGCTCATCTTCATCCACGCCTAAAAAATCCGCCATTAACTTCGGGTCCTTAAGCCACTCATTAAGGAGTGCCTGGACCATTTTATCTATCTCTTCCTGTAAAGGACTTTGCAATTGTGCACCCTGGAAATAGTGGGCAAAAACCTTGTCATATGCATCAAAGTATTTCTCAGACTTCACCATAAGTGAGCGCGCAACTGTATAAAAATCATCCAAGGAACATATAAGACCCATCCCCAGGGCCTCCTGGAGGCGAAGAAATGCTTTAGGTGTGATGGGAACCCCCTGATCTCTTAACTCATAGAAAAAACCAACAAACATAGTAGCCCCTTAACCCTACAACAGCATCTAGCACTTTTGGCACAATATATGACACAAATTGGGTAATTATAACACGACATATTGTTTGGAGTAATGGAGTATTGAGAAAATGATGAGCATTTGCCATTGTTCTGGGTGTGCAATTGTGCATCTAGAGGGGTGGCTTTTGAACTTCCAGTACTCCAATATTCCATTACTCCATAAAACCCTGCGCAAGGGACAAAGCAATTCTGTAACCACGAACGGTTACAAGATTAATAAGTCTCATTGTAGGGTTAAAAACGAGAAGTATGGGAGACATACTTCTGAGCAAGTTTGTAGTCATTACTCTTTTTAAAGAGCACCCCCAGATAAGGGATATCCCCCTTGATCAAATACTTTGGATCAAAATCAAAATCCATCAATAATATCCTGATCCAATTTATTAATTCCCTTGTCGCCGGTTTCTTTTCAACACCTTTAATCTCTCGCAAACTATAGAATGTCTCAATACATGTATCAGCAATTCCCTTGTTGATATCCGGAAAGTGGGCCTGGATAATCTCTCGCATCATATCAGGGTCGGGAAATGCAATGTGGTGGAAGATACATCTGCCGAGAAACGGATCGGATAGATCCTTTTTTGCATTTGATGTGATCACGATAATGGGCCTGTGTTTCGCGCTGGTGGTCTTATCTATCTCTATAATGTCGAACGACATTTGATCTAATACATCCAAAAGATCATCCTGAAAGTCGGAATCAGCCTTATCAATCTCATCGATCAGGAGTACTACCCTGCTCTGGGATGAAAATGACTGCCCGATCTTACCCATCTTTATATAATCCTCTATATTGCTTACATCCCTTTTCGAATCACCAAAACGGCTATCATTCAACCTGGTTAAAGTATCATACCGGTATAAGGCATCTATGGCCTTCATACTGGATTTCACATTAAGCACTATAAGAGGCATGGCTAGATTCTCTGCAATGGCATAGGCCAACAAAGTCTTACCTGTTCCGGGTTCCCCTTTTAAGAGCAGGGGCATCTCCAATTTTATACCGGCATTTACTATCTTTGCCAGTTCCGGATCCAGTACGTATGTGTCCGTACCTGTAAAAACGTGTCTATCCTTGTTTGCACTCATCAATCAACTCCTTAGTGTTTTTCTTTGTCATAGCATAGCATATCCAAGGCTTCAAGCTAAGTTAGCCATTATAGTTCAAATTCTAGGTTCAATGTTCTAGTAAGATGAGCCATGACCCAATATCTCAATAATAGCTAATTGCCTACACATCGAGTTTGGCATGGAAATCTAAAGATCTTTATGCTAGATTTTGTTTTGGAGGTGTCAAAATGTCAAGGCTAATAAAATATTCTATAGTGTTTTCTGTTATTCTTGTCTTCCTTTCCG
>JAYEFR010000045.1:0-3754 GCA_034716155.1 Thermodesulfobacteriota bacterium | reverse complement strand
GCCTACACATCGAGTTTGGCATGGAAATCTAAAGATCTTTATGCTAGATTTTGTTTTGGAGGTGTCAAAATGTCAAGGCTAATAAAATATTCTATAGTGTTTTCTGTTATTCTTGTCTTCCTTTCCGTATCCTATGTCCATGCAACACCATATGCACTTGTAGATCAACCAGATATCTATGTAGGAAAAATCCCCCAAGGAAAACAGATTGTTCAGAATTTTACACTCAAAAACACAGGGGATGAAACCCTAGTTATACTTAAGATCAAACCATGTTGAGGAGTCAAAGCAAGCGCCCCGGGTGGGCCAAACATAGCTCCAGGAGAATCTATTGAGATAACGGTTACCATCCCTACTCTATACTATAGTGGTAAGCTGAGAAAGGCTGTATATGTCATTACAAATGATCCTGATGAAAAAGAAATCAAGTTAAGTATAAGTGCGGATATAAAAGAGATCTTGGCCGTAGCGCCAAGATACATAAATTTTGGTAAGATCCAAGAGGGTTCTCCTCATAAAAGAGAAATGACTATTCTCAATAAAGGAGAGGAAAAGATATCCATAACCGACATAGTAGTGAAATCTGAAGGGTTAATGAGTATACAGCCTACCAATAGATTCACACTCATTCCAGGCCAGAGCAAGACACTTAGTGTATCGTTTACTCCAAGCGGTAAACCAGGCTACTTCTATGGTAGCATTATCATAATGACAGATGCCGAATATCTACCTAAAAAGATAATCAGAGCCAGGGCAAAACTACTAAAAGATCAAAAAGACGAGTACTTACCCAAGGATTAGAGAGACCGGCTTCAATACAAAGGATGAAAGATCTTGCTTGCACCTTAAGGTCGGCAAACAGATGAGACTACGAGGCATTCTCATGTGAGGTAATATAAATCAAACTAAGGCGGAAGTCTGCTGATTAAGAGCTCATAAATGAAGAAAACATTTAATAAGAACATAGCCACTGTAAGCTCTCTTACAGGAATAAGCAGGGTCCTCGGCCTTATCCGTGATGTGGTCATTGCCTGGCTGATAGGTGCAGGCCCTTTAGCGGACGCATTCTTCGTAGCATTTAGGATACCGAATATGCTTCGCAGACTGTCTGCTGAAGGCGCCGGCAATGTTGCATTTATACCTGTGTTTAATGAAACCCTTGAAAAAGAAGGGCTTGCAAGGGCCATGGACATGGCTAGAAGTGTTATAACCTTAATGCTGCTCGTTTTGGGGGTAATCGTTGTCATTGGCGAATTTATTGCCCCTTTAATAGTAGGAATCATAGCCCCCGGCTTTTTGCATACCCCCACTTTTGATATGGCCCTACACCTTACACGAATAATGTTCCCCTATATACTTTTAGTAAGCATCTTGGCGCTTATAGCCGGCATTCTGAATTCTCTCGGCCATTTTACAGCCCCTGCTGCAGCCCCTATTGTTCTTAATATATTCATGATAGCCACACCTATAATCTTCTATAAATATATCCCGTTTCTTAAATCCCCGGCAGATGCCATTGCCTGGGGTGTGATAACAGGGGGTCTCTTCCAAATCGCGCTTCAAATTCCCCCTCTAAAAAGACTTAAGGTAAATATAAGATTTTCTTTTAGGTTTAAAGACCCAAGGATCATTCAGATCGCAAAACTGATGGGGGTAGCGGCACTTGTTGCATCCGTATATCAGATCAATGTCCTTGTTGGTACGCTTCTCGCGTCATTTCTTCCAAGAGGCAGCATATCATTTCTTTATTATGCAAACAGGCTAATCGAACTCCCATTAGGTGTTTTTGCATTTGCTGTTGGGAATGTGATGATGCCTGCCATGAGCCAGGCATCCGCCAAGATGAATATATCAGAGATGTCATCCCTTACTGGTAAGTCAATAAACGCTGTGCTCCTATTTACCATCCCTGCCTCTATTGGAATCTTTGTGTTAGCAGACCCTATTATTACACTACTTTTTGTAAGGGGCGACTTTTCCTATCAGGAGGCATTATCTACTGCACAGGCATTAAGAATGTATGCCATAGGCCTATGGGCAATCGGGGCATCAAGGATACTTACCCAGACCTTTTACGCCATGCAACAAGCAACTACGGCAGTACGTGTGGCATGGGCTACATTAGGCCTGAATGTGGTATTCTGCCTTATCCTTATGCCGAGTATGAAGCACTCCGGTATTGCTTTAGCGTCAACTATCTCCATCATTATACAATTAATCATACTATTATTCCTGCTTTCTAAAAAAGGGGTGATCATATCGAGTATATACTATCTTTACTGCACAAAGATGGTCATATCAGGGGCACTAATGGCGCTGTGTATATATCCATTACTACGCACACGCTTCTGGGTACATGGGCTGAACACCCATAGCCTGTTAATGTTAGGGGCAAGCATTGGGATAGGCGCCGCCTCATATTTTGCCCTCCTCTGGATCACAGGCATTAGACAGATAAAAGATTAAATGTCTTTTCAAGGAAGACCAAAAAATATGACAAAAGTGAAAATTCTTACATACTATGGGAATAAAAATTACCTTTATTCCTTTTCTATATACCTACTCCACCAGTAGCCCCCAGCTGCCCGGGCAAGTATTTCCAGCAATATCAGATAGATATAAAATTCGGCTATCATGGCATTGTTTTTGCTCATGTTCTAAAGTACTAAAGTAATTGTAAAATAATTGTTATCTTTTAAAAGGATTTGATAACGGTTGAAATGCTTTGATTCATAAAATTATTAAAGTGAGAAGACAAAATGGTTTATGACGAAAGGTTAATTAAATTTATTGTCAACCGGCCACTCAAGCTTTCTCCTGTTGTGATAAAGAGAAAGGCCGCTGTAATCCCACACCTTTTCCAGGCATCCCTCCTGGTTGATCTTGAGATGGACCCTGAAAGGATTTCAGAGATATTCTTTAATATTATACAACAATTGACCTCCTTTGATATGGCCCTTCTATATATGTGGAACTCAAGTGAGACCTGGTTCTGTCGAGGGATTAAAGGCGCTGTCCCGGATAGTATAGATGGCGGTAATATCTTCACCCATAATATAAGGCATACAGCTAAGCCCATGTTAATCCCTGATATAATGCAATCAGTCCTGGATCCGGAAGAACTTCCTTTTACATTCTCTTCTATGATGGGAGTTCCTATATATCTGGACACCAGGACTATCGGGTGCCTGGAATTATACAGGAAGAAAGGCAACCCATTTGATACAGACGAACTTATCCTGATAAAACACCTGTTGATTTATTCTGAAGATGTCCTAAAGGGGCTATCTGTTATAGATACACTTACAGATAAAGACCCAAAGGTAAGGATTGATATGCCAAGAAAGGATGTGATACCCAATATACTGCATCAATACTCAGAACAGGCAAAAAGGCTTTTGTACCCCTTAAGCATCGCTGTTATAACAATCAAAGATCCTTCCAAACTTATCCTCTCTGATATTCCAAGTGAAGGGCTCAAGCCACTAAATGCCATATCAAAAGAGTTACGGGAGGCGCTTAGATGCTATGATAATGTATTGCAATATGAAGAGACAAGTTTCTTAGTGATCTTGCCAGGGTGTTCATCTGATGATGCAATTGCTACATTAAAAAAGGCGATCTCTGCGTTAACCCATGAGTCAGCAGACAACCTGGTAGTCGGCCTCGCCACTTTGCCCGAGGAAGCGCAGGATGCCAGAGGCCTTATGAACGGTGCCCTACAAGCCCTATCTTACGCTAAAAAGAATGATTC
>JAYEFR010000044.1:0-4464 GCA_034716155.1 Thermodesulfobacteriota bacterium | reverse complement strand
TGGTCGTCTCCTCGTTACCGCCGCCGCAGGCAGTAGTCGATATTAGAAGAAGACCCAGTAATAGCATACACATAATTCCACGCCTTTTCATTTATAGCCTCCTGTAACAAGTATATGAATTTCTGTAATCTATCAAGCTGCACCCTGTATTGCCCCGAATACGAACAAGAATACCCCAACTGCCAATACAATTCCGCCTGCTATCAGACAGATTTTTACAGCGGCGTCATCGCTCATATTCTTGTTAATTTTCATCTTAGCCAATCTAAGCACTCCGGGTGATTTTTTAATGCCTCCGAAATACCCGACTAGAATTGCGTAAAGCAAACACGCAATTCCTCCCAGTAAATAACCGATTCCCATCACAGTCCTCCTTTCCTTTTTTTGAATTACTGTTATTAATCATTTCACGCAGCCTAGCTCAAGCCCTTTCTTATTTTGGGAAGAGCCATAAAGTAGACAATTAACGACAAGCCGATTACCATCCCGGTAGAAAGAAGCACCGTTCCCCAGTCGGCTGTTTTGGATAATATCAGGTTATTCGCTTTGTATGCCCAGTAGAAAGGGCTCCAGTACACTGTCCAGTGCCAATTTTCCGAGGCGAACTCGTAAACCGCGATTGAACCTGCTATGGGTAGAAACAGGAGTTTCACACTCCCGGCAGCTTCGATCACATCCTCACTGGAGAGCCCTTGTAGGAAGCCGACTACAAAGCTCAAAATCATGGAGGTAAGACCGACAAGCAGTATCATAAACCAGTTAATATCATAGAAGCCCGTGATTAAAACGGCCCCAATTATCCCCAGCAGTGCCGCCATCCCACCCAGAAGGCTTTTACCTATGACAAATCCTGTTTGTGAAACGGGAGTAACATTGATGGCGTTGATAGTATTTTCTGCCTTTTCCTCAACGATACTCATTGCGATCAGCATACCCGCCAGCATTATGGTCATGGCGATTAGCATATTAACGAGCTTTGTTTTCAGCGGCGGCGTTATTCTACCGAAGGACATCAGCCGGGCCGTGGTCTCCTCCTCGGTAGCTCCCAGCTCATATAACGTATTCAGCTGGACCGCGTAGTCCTCCACCATCTCCAATTCGTTACCTTGCAGAATGATTTCGTAGCTGTGACCGGTGGGCGCGATGGCAACACTGTCGTCCCTCTTGGCCACGCGTCTTTCCAGCTCATCCAGGCTGTTGAATAACTCTACTTTGGCAAATTGTTTCATGTATTCTATATGCTCGGTATCATCGCTTTTCAGCATGGCTAGTTTCACCGTGGTATCGTTGAGCCCCGGCGCGAATAAGGTGATCCCCACGGCTAGCAACAGCGGTACCACTATGATGTACATAGCGAGAAAATCTCTCCTGGAAGACAGGAGGTCCCTCTTAAATACGGCAAATATTTTCCTGATCATCTCACAACCTCTTTACACGGTCAGTGTCTTCTTGAACCTCATATCCGCCAGGAAGAACAGCGCAAGGCCGCCCGCCAGGAATACCAGCGCATAAGTCAACACATACCCTACGTCGCCGTTCAGCAGTATGTCTTTGAATCCCTGCAATATTGGATAGGTAGGGAAGAATCTGAGCCAGAGAGGGTCAAAGCTAGGAATATAGTAGGAGAAACCCGGTAACATCAACGTAATCATGATTCCATACATGACCCCGAATGCTTTGGCAATGGTATCAAAGAAACTGGCCACGAACAGCCCCAAAGATGCCAAGGCGAACGTTGTCACTAGCAGGAACAGATAGAATAACAAGTAGTTGGGCTGCCCTCCCATCACGGGTATGGTGATAATGGAGGAGGATACCACTACCGTGGTCAATATGACAAAGATCTTTGAAATGAGATATTTCCATATTGAGGACGGCGTGACGGCAAATGCCTTTATGACCCCTTCTGCCTTATCGTAAAAGATATACGACAGCACGATGAAAAAACCCATGAGCGAGCCCAAATAAGCAATAAACAGGGGCACCAGGTTCTGCCGGTTATTCAGTGTTTCCGCTACTCCCAGCGTTCTGACCACCTGCCTGTCTTTCTTTGCGTTTATCACGCCGGGCGACTTGCTATGACTGATATAAAGCAGGCTTTCCAGTCTATCCGTTTCGTATCCTTGCAGGTAATAGGTATACGAGACCTTGCCGCGGGGATTCATGGCTGCAGTGGCGCCTATTTCACTCTCGCCGTAAGCGAGCCTTATCATATCCTCTTCGGTCTCAACATAATATACCGTTTCTTCAAGCTCTCCGCTGTCTGAGTCCAGCATTTCCATAGTCTCAAGCTCAATAATCTTTTCATCATCAAAAGCGTAGGCTGTCGTCTCGACGGTTTCCTGGTTGGTAATTTCAAATTTCGCCGGCTTCAGTTTAAATTCGGTAGAGTCAGCGAGTCTTGCGTCTCCATCTTTTATGCTCTGGTCTTTTATATATTTCGCTATCTTGTTGGGCATGTCGTTGTAGACAAACTGTTTGCTGCTGCTTATGGAAGTTTCACTTATCACTAGAAGAAGTATCGCCAGCAGGAGCACCGCCATGCCGATTTCAATGTAAAAGTAAAAGCCCCTGGCGGCGATCTTCATCTCCTTCAGGTAGCTACTTAACAGTTTCATTGTAGATAAGCTCCCTTCCGGTAACTTGGATGAAGATTTCCTCTAGTGTCGCTTCTTTAGTATGCATCGTTCTTATTTCATAATTGTTGACGATTTCGCCAATGCATTTTCTCTCCTGCTCGTCAACCGTTTTTAGCGTCTCCTTGACTATTTTACCGTTAGCAAGATACTCGATATCGACCAGCTTCTGACCATACTGCAGCTTCAGGTTCTTGGGGGAATCGATAAGCTTTATCTCGCCGTCAATAATGAAAGCAACCCGGTCACATAAAGCATCGGCAAGAAACATGTTGTGCGTGGTCAGGAATGAAGTGGTACCTTCTGCGGTTTCCTCCCTGATGATATCCTTGATGGTCTCAGCTATGGCAGGGTCCAATCCCGTTGTCGGCTCGTCCAAGAACCATAGTTCCGGATTATTGAGCATGGAGCGTGCAAACGTTAAGCGGTGCTTCATGCCCTTCGAAAACTCACCAGCCCTGACGTTTTCTTTCCCTTCCAGTCCGATTAAGCGAATAAGTTCCATCGGGTCGCGGGTTGGGACATCAAACAGCTTGGCATAGTACTCCAGATTTTCCCGGGCGGTTAGCTTGCCGTATACGTTTGACTGCTCAAAAGATACCCCGATTTTGTTAAATCTTTCGTTTTGCACTTTTCTAATATCATAACCTGCCACCGAAACTTCCCCGTCCTGAAGTTTTAACAATCCCGTTAAAACGCCCTGAGTGGTGGATTTACCAGCACCGGATGGTCCTAAAAATCCAAACGTCTCCCCTTTTGCCACCTCAAAGCTTATGTTTTTAACAGCATACTTTTCATCCTCGCTGTAAGAATGTGACAGGTTTTTTACGGAAATCATATCGTTAATCCTCCCCATTATTTTTGATCGTCGAGCCTTGGCTTCCCCATTATGCCATAGAGGAAAAGGGGCGTCAGCTCCTGCATCATCTTACGGTTTTGCTCGGGATCTGCAGACAGGATGGACTCAGCCGCCATGCCGCTACGGACTATCAACATATAGCGCATGATGGTTTCCGTCGACATCTCAGGATTAACATACCCCTGCCTCTTACCTTCCTCATAGAAGTTGATTATCACCTGCTTGATTTCTGTCAAGTACACCGAGTCAACAAGATGCCGGATTTCAGGGTCTTCGGAGATTATCGTTTGCATAAACTCTCCCTGGTACTGGCCAAGCATATCTGACTTATATGAAAGAATTTGCTCCATTTTCCTCAGGAAGGAGAGGCCTCCCTTAAAAATTTTGCTGAAGTCTGCCGCAGTACTGGTAAGGAAATACTTGACGGCAGCGCGCACGAGTTCTTCCTTGCTGCCGAAGTGATTGTAGATGGTGGCAGGGGAAACCCCTGCCTTCCGCGCGATGTCATTCGTGGTGGTTTTTTTTATGCCGTGAACCTTAAAAAGCTCCAGTGTCGCCCGTAAAATCCGCTCTTTATTTCGCTCCATCCTGCGCTCGTACACGTTCATTGCCTTAGTCCCCTCATGACACATATTGGTTAGATTAGTATATTTATATATATTATAACCATATTATCTAATTTGTCAAGTGCTAATGCCAAATTCTTTCGCAGTTACGAGGAGAACAAACGGGAAAAAGAGACCTATTGGAAGTTTTTCAATCTGTGCAAGCGTAATGTAGAACTAGCCGTTAATTAAGAAACAAGATTAACAATTAAGTATTTTGTTACCAATTACACAAAATAGCGGAAAGTTCAATTTGAACTCAACTGCTCCACCCTTAAGTCTCCCCGATTTTCTCAGGAGGCTCAGGCTCACTAACTTTTGAACGCATCCTCGCTTCATCCTTCCCTTTGTGCGGCGCCTCACA
>JAYEFR010000043.1:0-4541 GCA_034716155.1 Thermodesulfobacteriota bacterium | reverse complement strand
GATAAAGGATCGTTTTGGCAGGCTTGACATACTTATCAATAATGCAGCCACAAATCCATATTTTGGTGATATGATAGGGGCAGATGAAGGGATATGGGACAAGACACTCGATGTAAACTTAAAAGGTCCATTTTTTATAATACAACACGCGGCAAAAATAATGATAGAAGGAGGAGGAGGGGCTATAGTAAATGTGGCCTCTGTAAACGGGATACAACCTGCACCCTTCCAGGGAATTTATTCCATCACAAAGGCTGGTGTAATATCCATGACAAAGGCATATGCTAAGGAACTTGCAGATAAGAACATAAGAGTAAATGCCTTGCTTCCTGGTCTTACAGAAACCAAATTTGCCGGTGCACTATTCCAAGATGAGACAATCTATAAATATGCACTAACCGGGATTCCAATGGGCAGGCATGCACAGCCAAGTGAGATGGCAGGAGCAGTATTGTATCTGGTAAGCGATGCAGCGTCCTATACTACAGGTACATACATAACCTGTGACGGCGGGATGCTCATCTAGAGGAACGGTTATTAATTGGTTTGGTTAAAAACAGGGGCCAGGGATCAGGGGTCGGTTTTCAGGGATGGATGTTTCTCTCAGCACGTAAGGAGGGATGGGGGACTCTTGAGATAGTCCTTTAAGCGTTTTTTGCTAATACATCCAAGCGAAGCTGAAGGAGAAGCGATCCCTCCTGAGCCCGAAGGGCGAATAGGGATCGCCCGTAAGCGAGCTTAGGGATGTATCAAAAAACGATTCGGGCAAGCGAAAGAGTTCCCCATCCCTGGGATATTTTCATACTTGGTTGTGGCTGGTCTTGGTTGTGGCCGGTAGGCCATGCAGGTTTATATGAAAATGGTTGTCAGTGGTTTATTTGTCAGTTGTTTGTGGTATATTGGAAGGTGATCATTCTTTACAACGGACTGCTGACAGCTATAAGGAGGGTTAATTATGAGTAAAAAGAAAAATGAGCACCTTATTGTAAGAAGGCCAATAGACGTAAATGAATTGCCAAGTCATGAACTAGGTAGCGTAATCCCTTTCCCTGTGCTTATGGGTAAAGATCTGGTCAAAGAAGCAAAGGCGTGGGCCTTGTATATGTTTATAAAGAAAATCACCAAAGAGATGGTAGATCTCATAGATGTGGTTGGAAAGGCCACGCCACATAAACATGATTTTGATGAGATCTATCTAATGATAGGTGAAAAGGATGCAATAACATTTGAAATAATGCTAGATGATGAATTCTATGAAGTAGCTACACCAGGGGCTGTGTATATCCCAAAGGGGATCCCCCATGCAATAAGGCCTGTAAAGGCAACGATTGGTCTTTCAGGCGGCCTGATTCCTGTATGCCTTAGTGGGGAATATACAACCATCCCTGTTTAATGTATGTATCATTAAGAATGAGATCGGGTATATGAAAACCAATTGGAGAAAGTATTATAAGGATAGAGTGCTTGATCCCCAGGATGCATTGAGACCTATACGCAGGGGCTCGCGTGTATTTATAGGCTCTGGTTGCGGTGAGCCCCAACTGCTGGTCCAGACACTTATGAATATGGCCCAGGGATTAGCCGACACTGAGATCATGCATTTTCTCACAACAGGTAAGGCTCCATATACCCAGGAACGCTTTACCATGGTCTTCCGCCACAACGCCTTCTTCGTAGGTGCTAATACCAGAGAGGCAATCCGGGAAGGGCGTGCAGATTATACACCGATCTTCCTTTCAGAGATCCCTCTTCTTCTCCAGACAGGAAGGATCCACATAGATACTGCATTAATATCAGTGAGTCCTCCTGACAGGTATGGATATGTAAGCCTTGGTGTCTCAGTAGATGTAACAAAGACTGCTGCTGAAAATGCTGACTATGTGGTGGCAGAGGTAAACCCTAATATGCCAAGGACCATGGGTGATAGTTTCCTCCACGTATCCAGGATCAATGCATTCGTGAAAACCAACGACCCCATCCTTGAGTTTTGCATTGAAGACCCCGGAGATGTAGCTAAACAGATAGGGAAATACATAGCTGACCTTGTTGAGGATGGGGCCACTGTTCAGGTTGGATATGGGTCTATCCCTAATGCAGTGACATATTATCTCAAAGAAAAGAAAGACCTGGGTATCCATACGGAAACATTTACTGATGGGGTAATAGATCTAATAAAAGAGGGTGTGATTACTTGCAGAAAAAAGAATCTCCATCCTGGCAAGATTATAGCAAGTTTCTGTATGGGCTCTAATAAGCTTTACAGGTTTATAGATAAGAATCCCTTGTTTGAGTTCCATCCTGCTCACTATGTAAATGATCCCTTTGTTATTGCAAAAAACAATAAGATGATATCCATAAATGCAGCCCTTAATATAGACCTTACCGGTCAGGTATGTTCGGATTCCTTAGGATACCTGTTCTATAGTGGAATCGGGGGCCAGGTCGACTTTGTGAGGGGAGCAGCACGGTCCAAAGGTGGGAAATCCATCATCGCACTCCCGTCAACAACAGATGATGGAAAGAAATCCAGGATAGTCCCCTATTTAGAGGAAGGTAGCGGTGTAGTACTCACCAGGGGAGATGTGCACTATGTGGTTACAGAATATGGTATCGCATATCTCCATGGCAAGTCTATAAGGGAAAGGGCGATGGCTCTTATAAATATCGCACATCCATCATACAGGAGCGCCTTGCTAGAGACAGCCAAGATCAAAGGTTATGTGTATAAAAATCAGGTTATACCATCAGGGGCCATATATCCAAAAAGACATGAAACCTATTGGACAGATGGTAAAGACAGACCGATCTTCTTCAGACCCATTAAACTCACTGATGAGAAAAGGGTACAGGATCTCGTCTATTCTCTGCCTGATAATGATCTATATAAGAGATTCTTTTCCAAGATTAAATCATTCCCTCACGAGATGGCCCAACCCATGGTAGCCATAGACTATGAAGACAGGATGGCTATTGTTGGGGTAGTTGGAAAAGAAGGCCCTGGAAGCAGGGAAGAGATTATTGCCATAGGTCAATATGTAAGGGATAAGTCCACAAACATTGCAGATGTGGCCCTAACCGTACATAGTAATTTCCAAGGGTGTGGAATTGGCACCTTCTTATTATGGTACATGATTCAGGTGGCAAGAGAACATGGGATTACAGGATTCTCCGCCGAGGTTTTAAAGGAAAATGATGCGATAATGAAGATATCCAAAAATTGTGGGTATCCCCTCAAGGCCACATGGGCCTATGCAGGTGTATATAGACTGTTAGTACGCTTTGATGGTGAAGAATAGATTGCAAGAAGTGGAAAGCAAGGGACGTCTATTTTCAATGATTGAAAATAGCGTCTTGATCCTTACAGTAAATAAACGTCTGGCCCGGCACATCCAAGAGGTCTACGGCTGCCTGATGAAAAATATGGATACTAATAGAGATATAATGTTAGGACTATACTTTCCATGCATACCTGCATGGAGACAGTGGGAGTTTATTCGCATAACTAAAGGGAAAAGACTAAAATGAAAGAAAATAAGTTATATATCGTTATGGTGGGGCTTCCAGCCCGGGGAAAGTCTATTATCTCTATCAGGCTCCAAGATACATTCAGGAATAATTCTATACCCACCATGGTATTCAACAACGGTAATCTGAGGAGAAAATATAGACCTGCCAAAGAGACATATCATGCCGGGTTTTACGATCCTGAAAACAAACCCGCTGTAGAGTTAAGGAAGGAATTTGCCCTTATAAACATCAACAGGGCAAAAAAATATCTGAGGTCTAAGGGGCAAATTGCTATACTTGATGCCACCAATGTGAGCAGAGAGAGACGAGAACTGATAGAAGACCACTTAAATGACCACCCTGTCTTATTCATTGAATGCATCAACAACAATAAGGAAATCTTGGATTTAAGCATTATTCAAAAGACAAAGATGCCTGAATTCAGCCACCTTGACCGGGATAGTGCGATAAAAAACTTCATGGAGAGGATCAGCTATTATGAGACGATCTACACCCCAATAAAGGATGAGAGAAACTTCATGAGGTTAGATTCCTTAAATAATAAGCTTCTTGAAGAAAGGTTGACCGACTCTGTCCCTTATTCCTCTAGAATAAGAGACTTTCTGGTAACCGATATAGTAAAAAATCTCTTCTTGATCCGCCACACAGAAACCTATTTCAATGTAGAAGATCGCATTGGCGGTGACCCAGAGCTTACCCAAAAAGGAAGATTACAGGCCATTGCCCTGGCCCGATTCTTTAAGAATAAAAAGTTATCTTTTATCTTCACCTCTCAGACAAAGAGGACTGTTCAAACAGCCGAACCCATAAAAAAACTTCAGCAGGATTGTACTACAGTACCACTTAAGGAGTTTAATGAGATCGATGGCGGTATATGTGACTCTATGACCTACCAGGAAATAAGAGAAAAGATGCCCGAGGTCTATCTTGCACGCAAAGAAGATAAATATAATTACATATATCCACAAGGCGAAGGGTATATAACCATGAGAGAACGGGTTAAAAGCGGGATT
>JAYEFR010000042.1:0-4553 GCA_034716155.1 Thermodesulfobacteriota bacterium | reverse complement strand
CCCTTGCCTTTGCCCTTTCAATATGTCCTGGCGTATCGTCCACGAACAGTGCTTTAGCCGCCTCCACCTTCATGACCTTTAACACATCATCAAAGATGGATGGATCGAGTTTGCTCTTTCCCATGTGAAAGCTATTGAACACATAATCGAACAAATGGAAGATGTGGTGCCGGGCATCGAACTCGTCAAGCCAGTTGGTCTGATCGCTCAGGATGGCAAGCCGTATATGGTGAGATCTCAGCCTCATAACAAGCGCAATCATCCAGTCTCTAAGAGTAAAGAGCTCAAGTATCATATCCCTGAGCTCTTGATCTCTGCCTTTTATTACAGTCTTATCCCGCAGGGCCTGCCAGAATGTGTCCTCATCGGCCTTACCAATAAGATATCCTGTAGAGTGTATGACATCATGAGCCGTTTTCTCAAATCCCTCAGGAGCAAGGCTGTTTGATTTGGCAATTGCATGCATCCCTTGTCTGAAGCCCTCATCTACAAGCACCCCTCCAAAGTCAAACAGTATCGCATCAACATGATAACCCCTCATCAATTCCCCCACCTATTTACACCCTTAAGCAAAGTCCATTAACATAAGAAAGACCGGCAGCGCAACTTTGACAATTCCGCAAAAAGTCTAGAAAGGTGTCATTGCGAGCGAAGCGAAGCAATCTCGTGGAGCATAACCAGTTGGAATCATTAGATTGCTTCGTCGCTTAAGCTTCTCGCCATGACAGGCTCAGTTACTTTTTACGACTGCATCAATTTCAGTCCCGCACCAAAAACACCAGCTTAGGTCAGCCTTATTTTTTGTCCGGATGCGAAATTTGTCCTTTATTGAAGGGTCCCGTTATGATAAAGCCACTGTCTGCTGTCTGCCAGGCAGGCGCTTGCTGGGATATTAGGCATAAATGGTATGGACTCCTGGTCAGATCGTTCATACATAATCTGAAGGTATGGAAGGACAATAACGACATGACTACTACAATACATAACGAAGCAGACTTCATGAGAACGATCAAAGGGTGGATCATACTCTCGAGACCTCCTTTCCACCTGGTCGGGGTGCTGCCCTTCTTTCTTGGCGCAATAATGGCCTGGCGTACAAACGTCCCATTTAATTGGCCTGCCTTCCTGTGGGGTGTTGCAGCTGTAGTGCTGATCATGCTTTCCACCTATTATTCCGGAGAATACTATGACCTCAAGGTGGACAAACTATCAGCTGAAATGGAGAAAAATGTCTTTTCCGGAGGAACTCAAGCCATCGTAAATGGTCTTATTCCCAAAGGACATGCGTTCATTGCAAGTTATATAACCCTGGGCCTGGCCGGGATTATCGGCATCCTCCTTCAGTTTCATTACAAGACAGGCCCATTGACCATCCCTCTTGGTTTGATGGGTATGGTTGCAGGATTCTTCTATTCGACAAGACCCATCCGCTGGGTACAAAGAGGTGTCGGAGAGATTATGATAGGCTTCAGCTATGGCTGGCTTCCTGTTGCTGTTTCTTATTACCTGCAGTGCGGCAGTATTGATCCCATTGTGCACCTTGCCAGCCTTCCGATTGCGTTTTCCATCTTTAATGTGATCCTTATCAACGAGTTTCCTGATTATCCTGCTGACCTTATTGAAAAAAAGGCCAACCTGGTTGTCAGGTTTGGAAAAGAGAGGGCAGCCTGCATATATATCGTCCTGGTGGTTGCATCGCTGTGCACCTACCCTCTTCCACTCTTACACGAAATGTCTCCTGCTGCATATATATGTCTCCCTGTTGTATCTACGATTATCCTCATTACAGTCATATGGGTTTTAAGAAAGGGTTATCAAAACAGGATTGCACTTGAAAAAATCTGTGCGCTGACGCTCCTATTGAACCTTACAATATCAATGTCCTATATTATAATTTTACTGCAAGGAAGAGCCTGATATGAACCTGCTTGAGATAAGAGACTGGCCTCTGAAATCAATATTCTGGCCCCCTACCCTTATAATGAGACAGTTAGGCAGCGTTCTTTACTTTTCTCATCTCATAGGATGGAATAAATTTCCTTCGTGGTTTATCAGGCATGGGATCAATTCCCTGCCTGTAGCAGCAGGTTCTGTTGGCATGGGGTGTATCGGCTTTCCTGACCATCCAGCATGGGAGGTAACCACAGCCTGCAACCTGAAATGTGTCCACTGTCACGTGGCCGCAGACAAACCATCAAAAGACGAATTGACTACTGATGAAGGCAAAAAACTTATTGATGAGCTTGCCAGGGTTAAGGAATTTCGCATGCTGGTCTATACTGGCGGGGAGCCACTCGTGCGTCCGGACATCTTTGAACTGATGCATCATTCAAGACGCGCCGGCCTTTCAAATGTCCTTGCAACAAATGGAACGCTCATTACAGAAGATGTGGCCTTCAGACTCAAGGATGCAGGTGTAGCCACTGCTGCTGTAAGCATTGATTCTTCCAGGAACGAGGTACACAATTATATCCGCAACAAGGACAATGCCTTTGCCCTTGCAATGAGAGGAATCCGCGCCCTAAAAAAGGCAGGTATCCCTCTGCAGATAAACGTTACGGCAATGAAATATAATTTTGACGATCTGGATGAACTGCTTGAACTGGCCGATGATCTCGGATCAGGAATCATGCTGATGTACCAGCTTGTGCCGGTAGGAAGAGGAAATGCTATTGAAGATGCCACCTTAAAGATGAATGAGAATGAAAGGCTGTTAAAATTTCTTGCCTCAAAGCAAAAGAGTATCTCCACTATTATAGAACCCGTGGCAGGGCCTCAGTACTGGCCTTATCTTATGGAGAAGAAAGGAAAAACGGATGGAATCTGGATCAAACTTGCCCGCCAGGTATTTCACGGCTGCGCTGCAGGAAGGGGATTTGTGTATATCAAGGCAAATGGCGATGTGTGGCCCTGCCCTTTTGTCGAGGTCAATGCGGGTAACGTACGCAATGCCCCGTTTTATTCCATCTGGCAAAACAGCGAGGTGTTCACTAACCTGCGTAACAGGGAAGATACGTTAAAGGGAAAATGCGGCAAATGCAAGTACAGGACAATCTGCGGCGGATGCCGTGGCCGGGCCATGGCCTATACTGGTGACTATTTATCAGAGGACCCATCGTGTTTCATTGAAGACAAGGATGTTCCTTCATAACACGATCTAGGGACAGACCTGCGTGTTCGCCTTAAAGAGTTTCAATTCTATCTATAGACGAACTTTAATTCATTCGCTTTCTTTTCAGTTAAGACAAGACCTTTAGCGGAAATTTTTCAGCTATTAAATCAAAGTGTTTATCACGATGCAGAAGGGAGGCGTCCTTTTCAAGGCAGAGCAGGGCAATATAGGTATCCGTCAATGGTATTGCAATGCCTTTTCTGAACAATTCAAAGGAAAACGCAGATAATTTTTCCCAGAATTCTTCAGGCACACTAAGGTATTCCAGGCCTTTCAACAGCTCGTTCAATCCGTTGTATTCCTTTTTGCCCTTAGTCCCCCTTAAAAGCTCTGTTTTTATGATTCCCGGAATCAAGACCCGTGCTTTAAGGATCAAATCTTTTACAAGATAACTAAATGCCTCATCACATTGGGGACGAAAGGATTCAATCCAGGCAGAAGTATCGATAATAACCTTATCCATCATCCCTCATTTCTTCGAGCTCCTTCAGGGAATACCCGAATTCATAATTTCCTATAAGGGAGACCAATTTCTCCCTTCTTTTAACATCAAGGAAGGTCTTTATGGCTAAAATAACAGCCTCCTTTTTAACCCGCGTATTGGCTTCCTTCAGAAGTTCATTCATTAAGTCATCCTGTATATCAATAAGAGTCCTCATATATCCCTCCATCTGTATATATAAAATGGTCTTATTAGTATATATATTTGAACAAGCATTCTATGTCAAGGGAAAACATAAAGGCCTTTGAGGGTATGCAACAGATGGCTCTTTTGTCATTCACCCCCTATCATACATGATTCGTCATTCTTAATTCAAAATTCAAGATTACTTACCCTCCTATACTTCTCCTAATGGATGCTCCCTCATAAACGTTCGCCATTCTTCGTTTCTGCCTAAGATGTGTTTCAATCCACGCTCCCGCATGGGGGGCGACCAGAGGCATCTTGAAATAATTCATGTTATCCAGGAGTTTCAATCCTTGTTTTAGTGGATGTTCCTTCATAGGGCCAATTTCTGCAAATACCCTTTGTAACTAAGCAGTTATAATTTTTTTCATAGTATTCTTTTTGGGTCATATAGATGCTTCCATGTCCAAAAAGATTCATTTCTTCGCCTGCCAGAGTAAAGATAACTTATTAATCTCCTTTCTTTTTTTCACTCAAATCACCTTTTCGCAAATATTTCTATAACAGCAATCGCTACATCTTGCCTTGTATTTCGTTGGCTTAGGATATACACCTTTTTGCACAACATTTAAAAGATCATTTATGATTTTATCCAACTCAAAATACATTTGCCTGGTTATAGACACATCTACCAACTTGTTTCGGCTTCGCGTATAAACGATATACCCCTTATTAACAGGCACTTGAAAATGC